>SKRJ01000298.1 GCA_007118555.1 Anaerolineae bacterium
CGCGCCCAGTCGCGGCGGGTGGGATCATAGAACTGGGTGGTGGTGGCGATGGTAAACTCGCTGGCCCGCACCCCCGTGAGCCAGTAGTGGAACAGGTCGGACATCATCAGCAGGGTGTCGGCCTGCTCGAGAGCCGCGTCACCATGTTCCTGCATGGCCAGGAGCTGATAGAGCGAGTTGAGCTGCATGAACTGGATGCCCGTCTGGGCAAAGATCTCTTCACGGGGCACCCGCTCCAGGGCCAGCTTGAGCATGGCCTCGTTGCGCGGATCGCGATAGTGGCGCGGGTTGGCCAGGAGCTCGCCTTGCGCCCCCAGGAGCGCAAAATCCACGCCCCAGGTATCGACGCCCATGCCGTCCAACGCCGCGCCATAGGTCCGGCGGTAGGCCCCGAGGCCCGTCCGCATCTCGCGCCACAGGTAGAGCACATCCCAATAGAGCCCGTCGAACACCGGCACCGGCCCGTTCCAAAACCGGTGCACCGGCTCGAGCGCCAGCCGCTCGCCGTCGAAACGACCGACGACGGCGCGGCCGCTTTCGGCACCCAGATCGAACGCCAGGTAATTGCTCGTATGAGACATCGTATCCCCCTTGTAGTGAGCCTGGGTCAGTATAGCCGGGGGCGCTGCCGAGGACAAGCCCTCTCGGTGCCGCGTCCTCATCAAAGAGCACGGTGTGATGTAACGAGCTGCCGCTGTGCGTGCCAAGGCTTTGACGCCCTGCTTGGGTGCCGGGCAGGCGCACATTGGCTCGAATCACGCTTGAATGTAGCTTTGACCCCTTGACAGATGGCGCCAGATAGTCAATAATGATTCCAAGATGATAATCAGTTCCTGATTGACGTCGAGGGCGACCCGTCACACAAGGCAAAGGGGCACATCCCGTGTCTCATACGGTGCCAAGTGAGAGCGGCCTCTGACGAGCGCAAGGGAAACGGGGAGATCGGAGTCTGCGGCCTGGTCTCTGCAAGGGCACGAGGGTGGCCGCATCGCACAGGCAATAGAATCGGGCTCTGATACATAGGGCCCTGACGGGCCCATGTTGATCATATAGACCGCCAGTTTGCACAGAAAGGAATGCGGAAATGGCACGAGTAGCACGAGAGATGGTGGAAAAGACCGGCTTGAATGTGGACGAGATCCTAGCGTTGCTCATCGCCAACGCGGCTGCAGAGCTGACGACGTTCTACTACTATACGATTTTGCGGGCCAATCTGATTGGGCTCGAGGGAGAGGGCGTCAAAGAGATCGCCGAGGCGGCACGCATCGAGGATCGCAACCACTTTGAGGCGCTGGTGCCTCGCATCTATGAGCTGGGCGGCAAGCTTCCCGACGACATGAAGGCATTTCATGACATCTCGGCCTGCCCGCCTGCGCGTCTCCCGGATGACATCACCGACATCAAGGCCATCCTGCAGGTGCTCGTGGACGCCGAGCGCTGCGCGGTGCGCGGCTATACCGAGATCTGCAACCTGACCGCGGGCAAGGACCACCGGACCTATGCCCTGGCGCAGGCCATCCTGCACGAGGAGATCGAGCACGAGTCCTGGTTCTCCGAGTTCCTCGGCGAAGGGCCCTCCGGCCACTTTATGCGCCGTGGAGAGACGTCACCCTTTGTGCGTCCCTTTATGCCATCCGTCTAGGCACGCCCTTGGGCCAGCCCCCTCCCAGTGAGACGGGCTGGCCCAACTCTTGAACGGGTTGTAGCAACCCCGTGCCTACTCGTCGACGATCTCTACCAGCAGCCAGGTGTGAAACCCATCGTCATAGCGCAGCAGGTGATGGGGCGCGTCGGCGTGGTACCAGGCGGTCTGCTCGCCCACGGTGACCATCCACGCTATGGCAGAGCCCCAGGGGGTGTCGATCGGTGTCCCCCCGCGCACCACCAGGGCCGTCTCCTCGGCATAGGGGCCACTGTCCTGGGTCTCGGGGCGCCAGCGCAGCGGCCAGGCGACCGTGACGTCGCGGCTATAGCCCAGGGAAAAGGGCAGGCCGGCCAGGCGCCAGGGCCACTCGTACCCAACCAGCGCAAGGGGCGGGATGATCAGCTCGTCGGACGCTCCCTGTACCTCGCCGGTCAAGCGCAGATCCTCCTCGGCGATCTCGACCCGATACGAAAAAGCCAGGATCTCGCTCTCTCGTATCCCCTGGGCGTTCAAGAGAAGGAGGCTGTCCGCCGTCCAGACCGATGTCGTGAGCCACTCGCCGTCATCTGAACTCCAGAATGAGCCCTCCACCTCGATCTCGAACGCCTCCTGGCGCGCCTGGCAGGTCAGCGTGACCTGCTCCTGTCCCGGCGTTACCGTGCACTCGGCCTCGCCCACGGGATCATCCACCACGTTGCGCAGCTCGTAGCGCCAGGTCGTAGAGGTCTCCCAGGGCGGGGCGTCAAACGAGACGGGTTGCCCCATGGCGAGGACACCCGGATGGCGTCCCACGATAAACTCGACGCCACCCATCACCAGATACAGCAACAATGCAGCGGCCAGCGGCCAAAAACGCCCCAGAAACGAGCGCGACTCGGGCTGCACAGCCAACGCCTCGGGTTGGGTGAGCCGCCGAAAGAGCCAGAGGCCGAGCAAGGCCAAAAGTCCGCCCAACGCCGCCAGGGGCAGCATTACAGCAGCATCCCCCTCCAGGAGCTCGGGGCGAAAGCTGTAAAGGATCAGGAACAGGGCCGCCAGCGTATTGTTGGCCGCATGCATCAGAATGC
>SKRJ01000291.1 GCA_007118555.1 Anaerolineae bacterium
GCAGGCGCATCTGGCGCTCGGCCTCGGGCAGCTCGATACGTTCAAGGCGGTTCAATCGCTTTTCCCGGCCGGCGGCCTCGCGGCTGCGCTGCCCCGCTTTGTAGCGCCGGATGAACTCTTCTGTCTGCTGGATATGCTCCTGCTGCGCCTCGTACTCTTTGCGCAGGCGCTCGCGGCGCGCCTGTCGCTGGGCTGCGTAATGGCTATAGTTGCCCCGGTACACCTCGATTCGGCCCTGGTCGAGATCCCACACACGATTGGCCACCCGGTCTAGAAACCTTCGGTCGTGAGAGACCATCAAAAGACTGTGGGGCCAGGCCTGCAGGTAGGACTCGAGCCACTCGAGGGCCGCCAGATCCAGGTAGTTGGTGGGCTCGTCGAGCACGAGGAGATCGGGCTCTTGCAAGAGCAGCCGGGCCAGCAGGGCGCGGGTGACCTGCCCGCCGCTGAGCACGGCGATGGGCCAGGTGTACATCGCTTGGGAAAAGCCCAGCCCGCCCAGCACGCGCTTGATGCGTCCCTCGTAGGCATAGCCGCCGGCCTGCTCAAAGCGCTCCTCGGCCAGGGCATAGCGCTCCATCAGAGCCGTGGGATCTTGTGCCTCGACCATCTCCTCGGCCAGGCGTAGCAGGGCCTGCTGTTGCCGGCGCAGCTCGTCAAAGACGGCCAGCATCTCGTCGTACAAGGTGCGTTCGCTGTCCAACGAAGGCTGCTGAGGCAGATAGCCGATGCGGAGGCCCCGAGCCTTGTGCACGACGCCGTCGGTGGGCTCGTCCATCCCCAACAGAATGCGCAGCAGCGTCGTCTTGCCGACGCCATTGGGCCCCACCAGCGCCACCTTGTCGCCACGGGCAAGGGTCAGGCTGATGTCAGAGAATATGTCCTGGCCACCATAATACTTGGCCAGGTTGTGGGCTGTAAGAATAGACATGTTGACTTTCCGAATCAGAGATCAGATGCCATTATACCACAGGGCGCTATCCTGCCCGAACATGGAGCCAGGGCGCGCAGCGATTGACCCCTCTGTTTGCCCCAATCCCCTGTTCTGGTACTATGGCTCTAGCAGCAACAGGCGTGATCCGGCGCGTACACGAACCGTGAAGGGCCCAGCCGTGATATTTTGACATAGAGCCCGTGGGCGGCTATAATAAAGTACGATTATGACGTGTCAGAAGAACTCTATGTTAGCATTTAACGTTGCACAGTTACAAAAAGAGGGTGTGGGCGCAACCCGCCGCCACGAGTTGGCGGGGGAACTGGTCGCCGTTGATGAGCACAACCCGGGCCCGGTCTCGGTACAGGGCCATGTGCAGCTCATCGTCACGCCCGACGGTGTTCTGGCTATCGGAGAGGCCGAGTTCTCTCTGGTTACGGCATGCCCGCGCTGCCTTACGTTGACCGAGAGTCGCGCGAACGTCGAGATCGAGGAAGAGTTCTACCCCGTCATCGATGTCGTATCTGGCAGAGCGCTGCCCCCGACCCATGATGACGAGCCGGAGCTGCTCATTGATGAGCAGCATATCCTGGATCTGAGCGAGGTGCTCAAGCAGTATGCGGTCGCCCAGACGCTAAAGCCGCCCGTGTGCACGCCCGATTGTGCGGGCCTCTGTCCCGTGTGCGGCGAGAACCGCAACGTGGTATCCTGTTCGTGCGAGACGCGCGAGATCGATCCCAGACTGGCAGCCCTGGCGCAGCTACTGGACGAGCCAGAATCGGAAGAATAATCAAGAGAGGGAAGAGCATCGATGACACCGCTACCGAAACGCAAGATCTCGTACGGACGCACGCGACGCCGTCGAGCACACCATCATCTGACCCGTATTCGCTTGGTCGAGTGCCCGTCATGCCATGCCATGCGCCTGCCGCACACCGTCTGTTCCGAGTGCGGCCAGTATCGTGGCAAGGCCGTACTCAGAGCGCAGAGTTAGCCTGGCGCGAGGCTGAGTGAACGGGCCGGTCGAGGATGATAGCACCTCGCGGCCCGTTTCTAGCTAATGAGCGATCGTGACGCCCACAATCATACCAACAGGGAGGGGTATTTTGAAAGAGGAGCAAGGCACGCTACGAATCTCTCCTCAGGTGTTAGCAACGATCGCCCGCTTGACGATCCTGTCGGTGCCCGGCGTGGCAGAACTGCATCACGATCTGAGCAGTGACATGGATCGTCTCTTCAAGCGCAAGGGGGGCGGCGGCGGCGTCAGTGTCGATATCCAGGATGACGCCGTCGTTGTAGACGTAGATATTGTGGCCAAGAGGGATGTCAATCTGTACGAACTGGGGCGCGAGATCCAGGGCCAGGTGTCACGAGCTATCAAGGAGATGGTGGGGATGCCTGTGTTGGCTGTCAATGTACACATCGCAGACGTAAGCCCCGCCACCGACGAGTAATGCGTCCTTTGACAGGGAGCAAGCGTGAAACCTAGGCGACGAGCCCGCATCGTGGCGCTGAAGGTGCTCTTTGAGGTGGATCTCACAGATCACGAGCCACAGGTCGCGTTGCGCGAGAGGCTCACGGATAATGCGATGCCCGAGCAGAGCCAGGCATTTGCCCGGGATATGGTCGAACGGTCGCTGGCCCACCGCGATACGCTTGACACCATTATCCAGCAGATAGCGCCCGATTGGCCCCTGGACCAGATGGCGCCCGTCGACCGCAACATTCTGCGTCTGGCCGCCCTGGAGCTGCTCTATGGCAGCGATACCCCTCCCAAA
>SKRJ01000271.1 GCA_007118555.1 Anaerolineae bacterium
GCCCGTATACTCTGGTTATGTAAGCAATTCACTGCGGCGGGGAGGCCCACGATGCAGGGTGCTATGCAGGTGAGAGATGTGCATGCAGATATCGCTTCCGTTGCCGTCAGTGACTCATTGGCCCAGAGGGGCCTATGAAAGGGGATGCAGAATCGGTGAGACAACGATGTGCCCACTCTTGTTCGTGCGTTCCTTGTGCAGTGTTGCCTAGATTGCGATCCGTTACCATGGAGGAAAGATGGATCTGAAAAAGCATACGCGCCGTGATTTCATCCGTCTCACGGGCCTTGCTGCGGCTGGTGTAACCATCGCGGCCTGCGCTCCGAGGACGGAGATCGTCGATGATATCATCGACCCAACGCCTACGACCGAGCCCCCGGCGGAGGAGCCCATCGAGATCGAGGATCCCGTTGATGAGGTTCCGGTCGAGACGCCCAGTATCTATAACGAGGCGCCCATGCTGCGCCAGCGCGTGGCCAACGGCGAGCTCCCGCCTGTGGAAGAGCGTCTGCCCGAGGAGCCGCGTGTCTGCCCCGTGCTCGAGTCGATCGGCCAGTACGGGGGCACCCTGACCGTCGGCGACCTTACCATGAACCTGTCCGGTGGCGACGTCCACCAGTCGATGGGTGACTGGGGCTCCAACTGGCTGCGCATTTCCCATGACCTGACCCATGCCCTCCCGAACGTCCTCAAGGACTGGGAGGTCAGCGAGGACTTTACCCAGGTCACCTGCTATATGCGGCCCGGCATGAAGTGGTCCGACGGCGAGCCGCTGACCACCAACGATCTGCGCTACTGGTACGAAGACATACTCCAGAACACCGAGATCACCCCTGTGCCCCACATGCATTTCCGCTGGGGTGGCGAGCTCATGAAGCTGGACATTATCGATGACTATACCTTTAGGCTGACCCACGCCCAGCCGCACCCGTCGTTCGAGCTGGTCAATATGGCCCACTACTATGGCTTCTGGGGCGCTGACAATACTTGGGTACCGCGCCACTATATGGAGCAGTTCCATATCAAGTACAATGACAACGCCGGCAAACTGGCTGAGGATGCGGGCTTTGATTTCTGGTTCCAGCTCCACGGTCAGCCCAACAACGCCGGCCAGAACACCGAGCGTCCCACGCTGCGTGCCTATATCTCGCATCGTGATACGCCCACCATGTCGTTCCATCGCCGCAACCCGTACTACTATGCGGTGGACCCGGAGGGGAACCAGCTTCCCTATATCGACAACATCCACATGGACCGCGCCGCGGACCTGTCGGTGATGGACGCCAAGATCGTCGGTGGTACCTATGACTTTGCTGCCTTTCAGTTGCGCATCTTGTTCTACTCAACCTATGCGGACGGCGCCGCTCGCTCCAACGCCCATATGAAGCTGTGGGAGTCGGGCAAGGGCGGTGAGGTGGTCTATAACGTCAACATGAACCATGCGAATGAGGAGATGCGCGAGGTGTTCTCCGACGATCGCTTCCGCCACGCGCTGTCGCTGGCGATCAACCGGCGGGAGATCAACGAGATCATCTACTTTGGCAACGCCTCCGAGACCCAGTTCACCGTGATCCCCGTCTCGCGGCACTACAAGCCCGAGTACGCCGAGGCCTATGCCGAGTACGATCTCGACCGGGCCAACGAGCTCCTGGACGAGATGGGCCTGGAGTGGAATGCCGCTCGCACCCATCGCGTCTGGCCCGAGAGCGGGCGCCCGATCATCATCGCCTGGAACCTGGTCGAGACCGAGACGCCCAAGGGCCCTATCACCGAGCTGGTGACCGAGTACTGGAAGGCGATCGGCATCGAGATCCGGTGGCAGTCGGTGACCCGTACGCTGCTCACGCAGCGAATTGGCGCCAACGAAGAGCCGATGTCCCTGTGGCACGGCGACGAGTCGGCAGACACCCTGTTCCTGCGCCGACCCAAGTTCTTTGCACCGCTGGACGGTGACGAGTCCACCTGGGGCGTGCTCTGGGGCCGCTGGTACAACACCGGTGGTGAGCAGGGCGAAGAGCCCCCGCAGGTTATCAAGGATCTCTACGAGTGGATGGACGAGTACAACCTGACCGACGACGATGAGCCGGCACGCAGGGTGCTGGAGAGCCAGGCCGAGCATGTCTGGACCATCGGCACCGTCGGCAACGCGCCCCATCCGCTGTTCGTGCGCAACAACCTCAAGAACGTGAGCGACACGGGCGGGTTCTGGACGTGGGACTCGCTGTGGACCTTTCCCGAGTACGCCGAGCAGTGGTACTTTGAGCGGTAGAATCCATAACTGGGTCATGGGCGTCGGCCCTGGCGCCCAAGTCCCAGCGTACAAAGAACAACCCCCGGGAATCCCTCGGGGGTTGTTTCGTGCGACTCTGGCGAGCGGCGACGATTAGCTCGGTGAGCTCTCTCCAGACGCTACTCTTGGCGGCGGGCCCGCGAGCCGCGTCGGCGCAGCCGTTCCCGCTTGGCCGCGATGCGACGGCGCATTTCAGAGGTCGTGTCCGGATCGCGTTCGATCGCCACGAGGGTATCGCCGCAGTAGTGGACCTGCACCCAATCGCCCTCGGTCACGTCCGCCGGCAGCCGCTCGACGGGCTCGATCCGCTCGATCTGCCCCTCGCCGATCAAGAGGACGGCATGGGTGCCATCGACGATGCGGTCGATCACGGCCCGCTCGGCCATGCTCGCCTCTTGCGGCACGCTCTCCCC
>SKRJ01000456.1 GCA_007118555.1 Anaerolineae bacterium
GTGGAGTAGTCGCTCTCATCCAGCCTCGAGGCCAGCGCATAGAAATCAGGATCGTTCTCATACGCCTGCCACAACGGGAAGGCGAGACCCATGTCGGTGTAGAAGAAGGCAAAGTTGCCAGCCAGGTTCCGCGGCACTGCTGTGGTGATCCAGCCGCCGGTGTAGATGTGGAACAGGCCCTCGGTCGGCTCGCCCTGGATCCAGATCGGCGAGGCCTCGGCACCGGTGCGATAGTCGCGCGTGGTGGTAAAGCCAATGTCCTCGAGCTGGCTTGCCACATAGTCGCCAATCTCACGGCGCTCGTCCTCGGTGCGGATCAGAACGATGATGTCAACGGGCTCACCGTTGTAGGTCCAGACCCCGTTCTCCAGAGTAGCGCCCAGCTCTTGCATCTCCGCCGAGATGATCTCTTCGGCCAGCTCTGGATTGTAGCTGTACTCGAACTCGAGCGCCCGGGCCACGTCGGCCAGGAGCGCATAGTCGTTCGAGGCGTTGTTGAACGCGAACCAGCGGGGGGCACCCATGCCACCCATCAGCTCCTGCACGATGAACTCGCGATCGATGAGCCAGTTCATGGCCTCGCGGATGGCGGGCACGGAGAAGGGGTTGAGCTGCCCATCGCCAAACTCGGGGCCGGCGGGGTTAAAGCTCAGCTCGTTGTACGAACCAAACGACCGGTAATAGTCCAGGTTCGCAGACTCGCGAACTTGCTCATAAACGTCCACATTGCCTACCTGGAAGGCATACAGGTCGATCTCGCCGGTCTCCATACGGCTCACGGCGGCGTCTGCCGAGGGCTCCTCAAACACCACGATGGTGTCAGGCCACGCGCCCACAGGCGGGAACGTGCGCGGGATGGCGCGCTCCACGACTACCTCGCGCTCGACCTCGACGGGCACCTCAACCTCTACGGGTACCTCGACTTCGACAGGTACCTCGACCTCGACCTCGACCTCTCTCGTGACCTCTCTCTCGACGATCTCGGTAATCGCCTCGGGCGAAGCCGTGTCGCACGCGGCGACCATCAGCCCGATCGCGATCAGCAAGATCACGAACAATGACCATTTACTTTTGGACATTCTCACTCTCCTCCGTACACAAGGTGAATCCGAAGCGCGGGCGGTGTGTCGTACCTTCTGAAAGGACCCTTCCTTGGATGCGGCCTACCGCAGGCGCCAGTCCAACGCAGCCCGTGTCCGCATTGCCGCATCAGCACCTCCTTTCCACAGTCAGGATCTTTGGCGCGATATGATGATAGTACTAGAGCCCGGCCATACTGTCAAGAGTAAGCATAAATGCTGCTATACTCTTGCCCATGAATAAACATATATAAACGAATCATGCCGTCAATAACAGGAAAAAGTGCTCCTTTCGGCCGCATCTGACGTATAGGCCAAAATGCCTAGCCTCTTGTATGACATTATGCCCGCTTTACGCATCTGAAGACATTCGCGCAGCGGATCATCCCTCCCTCTAGCTGCTGGGGGACAAGGCGCAAAATCGCGCTTGAGTTGCAGGCTTTTCTGCGCTATAATGGGTGGAGCGGACCCTCGTTAGGTGAGGTTCCTGCGATGTACACAGGTCACTGCTCTGAAACATCGAGAGATGCCAAAGGGTAGAGAAGACATGGTCGGCACAAGGCCATGTCCAAGTGGCTGGGGACTGTACCCCTACGACACGCAGTGCCAAAACTCAACCAGTGGGGTTAGGCAGCGGCATCGCGCCCTCCCCTGGTTGTCTGGCGGGAGGGCTTTTTGCGCCCTGCTGTACGAGTTCGGGCTTGGCTCGGGCACGGGAAGCAGCGGCGAGTCAAGCATCGGAGGGAGCGAACATGGCCATTCCTTACAATGAGCGTACCCTCGAACTTGTGCGCCAGCTCCTGGAGCAAAATCGACGCGATGAGGCGTTTGCCGTCATCGCCTCGCTATTCCCTGCCGACAAGGCCTCTCTCTTTGAGGCCCTCGACCCCGAGATGCAGGAACGCCTCCTGCCCGAGGTGGACCCGGACGATGCCGCCGACATCCTCGAAGAGATGAACTATGAAGATGCGGCGGCGCTGGCCGAAAGCCTCGACACCGACGCTCTGGTCCAAGTCCTGGACGAGATGGAGCCCGACGAGGCCGCCGACCTGTTGGGCGATCTGGATCCAGAGTTGCGCACCGAGGCGCTCGAGGCCATGGAGGACGCCGACGAGGTGCGCTCGCTGCTGCGCTATCCCGACGATAGCGCCGGCGGCCTGATGACCTCGGACTATTACGTCTTCTCAGAGCAAGAGCGCGTCGGCCAGGCCTTTCGGCATATTCGCTCCGAGGCTCCCCCCGATGAGGAGATCCCCTATGTCTATGCTGTTGACGAGCGGGGTCGGCTTTCGGGCGTCGCGCGTCTGGCTGACCTGATTCGCGCCCATCCCGAGCTACCCCTGGGCACCATCGTCGATCCTGACACTATTTCGGTGCAGGCCGACGAGGACCAGGAGACCGCGGCGCGGCTGATGCAGCGCTATGACCTGATGGCCCTCCCGGTGGTGGACACCATCGGGCGGCTGGTGGGCGTCATCTCGGCCGACGACGCCATGGAAGCTCTGGAGGAAGAGGCCAGCGAGGACATCTACCTGGCCTCGGGTATTGTGACCATGAGCGGACAAGAGGCGGCGCGCAGCGATCTCCTGGTGCGCGGCCCACTGTACCGTACCTGGCTGGTGCGAGTGCCTTTCCTGATCGTTGCCATGGTCGGTGGTATGCTCGCCGGCGTCGTGATGGGCGCTTATGAGGAGGCCCTCGAGGCCGTCATTGTATTGGCCATGTTCGTACCCGTGGTCATGGCCCTCGGCGGGAGCGCCGGAGCACAGTCGACCGAGATCTTTATCCGCAGCCACGCCCTTGGACAGCTCGACACCCGGCGGTTTGCCCGCCATCTCCTGCGCGAGATCGTGGTTGGCGTGGGCATAGGTGTTGTGCTGGGATTGATGACGGGTGTGCTGGCTGCAGTGTGGCAGGGTTTAGCCGTCCTGGGCCTGGTGGTGGGCCTTTCCCTGGCAGTGACCCTCGCACTGTCCACTGCTCTGGGGTTCATCATCCCCTTTTTGTTGCTCAAGCTCGGATGGGATCCCGCCGCCGGCGCCATTCCGTTTATCACCACCGTCAAGGATGTCACCAGCGTGCTCGTGTACTTCGTCCTGGCAACCCAACTGATGGGTCACCTTATGTAGCAGATACGCCTGGAAGGCGTCGCTTCGCCCTTGCCTTTTCCCGGAACGTCTGAAAGCGGCCGTGCATATCAGGAGGGCAGATTCTATGTCCATTCAAGAGCCCTACGAGATCATCGAAGAGATCCTGCGACTGATCGAGGAAGACAGACGCGACGAAGCCCTGGAGATCATCGCAGCCCTCCTGCCCGCGGACAAGGCCGCGACCTTCGAAGAGATGGAGCCAGAGCTGCAGGAGCAGCTCTTGTCCATGATCGACCCGGACGAGGCCGCCGACATTCTCGAAGAGATGAGCTATGATGATGCGGCGGCGCTGGCCGAGAGCCTCGATACCGATGCTCTGGTTCAGGTCCTCGACGAGATGGAGCCCGATGAGGCCGCCGACCTGCTGGGCGATCTGGACCCCAGTCTGCGTTCCGAGGCCCTCGATGCCATGGAGGATTCGGACGAGGTACGTTCGCTGCTGCGCTATCCCGACGATAGCGCCGGCGGCTTGATGACGTCAGAGTATTACGAGTTCCCCGAGGATGAGACGGCCGGGCAGGTGCTGCGTCGTATCCGTGAGCAACCCCGCCCCGATGAGGAGATCCCCTACATCTATACCACCGATTCCAGAGGCCGGCTGATGGGGGTCACCCGCCTGGCCGATCTGATCCGCGCCCACCCCGAGCAAACCCTCAGCGACATTGCCCGCGCCGAGGTAGTCTCTGTGGCCGCCGAGGAGGACCAGGAAACTGCGGCGCGGCTGATGCAGCGCTATGACCTGATGGCTCTGCCCGTTCTGGATTATCAGGGGCGGCCTATCGGCATCATCACCGCCGATGACGCCATGACGGCCCTGGAGGAAGAGGCCAGCGAGGACCTCTACAAAGCCGCCGGAATCCTGACGCTCGAGGGTATAGAAGCGGCCCGCAGCGACTTGTTGGTGCGTGGCCCCCTGTTGCACACCTGGTGGGTGCGTATACCGATTCTCATTGTGGGCATGTTCGGGGGTCTGCTGGCGGGTGCTGTGATTGGCATCTATGAGGAGGCCCTCGAGGCTGTTACGATGCTCGCCTTTTTCATCCCCGTAGTAATGGACATGGGCGGCAGCGCCGGCGTCCAATCCACCGCCGTATTCATTCGCGGGCACGCCCTGGGCCAGATCGACACCGAACAGCGCTTTATCAGGCACTTTGTACGAGAGATGCTCGTAGGGGTGAGTATGGGAGTCATGCTTGGCGGCCTGGCCGGGTTGATAGCGGCGCTCTGGCAGGGGAGTCCCGAGTTGGGGCTGGTCGTTGGCCTGTCGCTGGCCTCTACCATGACTCTTGCTGTGGGGTTGGGCTTTTTGATCCCCTATACGCTGCTCAAGTTGGGGATGGATCCCGCTGCGGGCTCCGATCCGCTCATCACCATGATCAAGGACCTGACAGGTCTATTCATCTACTTTTTCTTTGCCATCCAGTTTCTGGGCGCATTGATGTAGCCTTTGCCTGTCCATCGCATTAGGATCGGCTCTTGCGAACGCCCCCGTCTTTTGGTGCGGGCGCCCTGGTGCGTGGACAAGCGCTCATTGACAGCATAGGGGGGCGGTGCTATCATCGCAGTTATCAATAGGAGTGTAACAATATGGTACCAACGCATTACAATGCTTCCGATAGACTGACGTCCGAGATGATCGCCCCCAACAAGGACTGGATGCTTTCACCCAGGGCCATGCGCGGCTATCTTCAGTACCGCCTCTACATGATCGAACACCAGATCGACCAGCTCATGGCTGAACTGGGCGGACAGGAAGCGCCCTCTTTCCCAACCGATCTGGAGGATGCGGCCTTTCCGGCCCAGTCCTGGGCGTTGTGGGCCCGCCTCAACTATCTCATGCAAGCACGCAATTCGTTGCACGACGTGCTGACGAGTAAGCGCAAGCTCAACTAGCGAACACACATCTCGCTGTCGCATAGCGGAACCTGGCCCGAGCTAGCTGCTCGGACCGGATCGACCGCTCGGCTCGCGCCAGTCTAGCGCATCGCGTATCAAGGGAGGAGTGACCTGCAAACCGGTCCCAACAGGGTCGGCCGTCGACCTTTTTTCAGGGTATTCTTCTGGCTGGTGATCCTCAGCCTTTACCTGCTGGGCGGGGTGGCCCTGTTGTTGCGCAGCCATATGAGCCCGGATCCCAGCATCTCGCTGCGAGAGCCCACCGTGGCGCTGGTAGCCCCTGCCGAGCCAACGGAAACCCTCACCCCAACGATCACCTTGACACCGTCGCCCTTTCCCACGCTTACCCCGACGGCGACGCTGTTCCCAACGATGACGCCCCGCCCCTGATGCATCCAAGCAAAGAGAGGTGCCATGATCGAATCCACCGAACTGCTCCGCCAGCTTTCGCAGGCCTCGGGTGTGACGGGCTATGAGGATGAGGTGCGCCAGTTGGTGCAAGAGGCCTGGGAACCCCTGGCAGACGAGATCCGCACCGATGCCCTGGGCAACCTCATCGCCGTCAAGCGGGGACAGGGCGATGGTCCCCGCCCCACCATCATGCTGGCCGCCCACATGGACGAGATCGGCCTGATGGTCTCGGCCATCGACGGCAATTTCGTCCGGTTCACCACCGTTGGCGGGGTGGACCTGCGCACCATCGTCGGCCAGGAGGTCACCGTCCACGGCACAGACCCGCTGCCCGGCATCGTGGCCAGCCGCCCGCCCCATATCCTCACCGCTCAGGAGCGCAGCCAGGTGATTCCCCTGGAAAAGCTGTTCATCGACGTGGGCCTGCCTGAGGAGACGCTGCAGCAGCGGGTGCATGTGGGCGACCTGATCACCATGCGCCGCGAGATGATCTCGCTGGCAGGCGAGTTCGTCGCGGGCAAGGCCATCGACGATCGCGCCGGCGTCGTCTCGCTGACCGTGTGCCTCGACATGCTCCAGGGCATGCGCCACACCTGGGACGTTTATGCGGTCGCCACCACCCAGGAAGAGATCGGCCTGCGTGGCGCCACCGTGAGCGCCTATGGCCTCGCCCCCGACATCAGTATCGCCGTGGATGTGGGCTTTGGCAAGCAGCAGGGCGTCTCTGATAGCAAGATCATCGATATGGATGCCGGGCCCGCCATCGCCATGGGGCCCAATGTCCACCCCAAGATGCACGAGCGCCTGGTGGCCACGGGCAAACAGTACGAGCTCAAGTACCAGACCGAGGTCATCGCCGGACGATCCGGCACCGACGGCTGGGCCATGCAGGTGTCCCGTGAGGGCATCCCCACGGCTGTGCTCTCGATCCCCCTGCGCTACATGCATACTACCGTAGAGACAATCTGCACGCGAGACATTGAGCGTACAGGCCGCCTGATGGCGCTCTTTATCGCCGGGCTCGACGAGGCTTTTCTCGGCGAGATGGGTATTGAGAAAGGAGCCGGCGCGTGATTCTGGAAACACTATCCAATGCGCGCGGCGTCTCGGGCAACGAGGCCGCCGTGCGCGACCTGATCCTGGAGGCGGTGCGCGAGCAGATCGATGAGCATCAGGTGGACGCCCTGGGCAACCTGATCTGCCTGAAAAAGGCCCGCGCAGAGGGCGATGGACAGCCGCTGCGTGTCATGGTCGCCGCACACATGGACGAGATCGGCCTGATCGTGACCGGCATCAACAGCGATGGCTCCCTCTCGTTCGACAAGGTGGGTGGCATCGACGACCGGGTCATGCTCTCCAAGCAGGTGCTCGTAGGCGACAACGCCGTCCCCGGCGTGATCGGGTACGCCCCCATCCATCTGATCTCACCCTCGGAGCGTCTCAAGGCCCCTGATATGAGCAAGGCCGTGATCGACATTGGCGCGGCCAACAAAGGGGCCGCCGAAGGCCTGGTCAACATCGGCGACTATGTCACGTTCCATGCCACCTACCAGCAACTCGACAACGAGCGCCTGCGCACCGCCAAGGGCAAGGCCTTTGACGACCGGGCCGGCTGCGCCGTGCTGGTGGAGCTGCTCCAGAGCGATTATCCGGTGGATCTCTACGCGGCGTTCACGGCCCAGGAAGAGGTGGGGCTGCGTGGCGCCCAGGTGGCGGCTTATCGCATCAACCCCGACGTGGCCATCGCCCTTGAGGGCACCATCTGCGACGATCTGCCCAAGGAAAAGGACGACGACAGCAGCCCGGTGACGCAACTGGGCCAGGGCCCGGCCATCACCTTTATGGATCGCAGCTTTATCGCCGACCGCCGCCTGGTGGACCTGCTGATCCGCATGGCCCAGCAGCACGACATCCCCTACCAGTTCAAGCAGGCTGTGTCGGGCGGCACCGACGCGGGCGCCATGCATCTGGCGCGCGAGGGCGTCCCCTCGGTCGCCGTCGCTGTGCCCTCGCGCTACATCCACGCGCCGGTGAGCCTGCTCAGCCTCAATGATTTCGACCATACGGTGCAGCTCGTTCGGGCTGCCCTGTCAGCGCTCCAAGGAGGCCTACCATCATGAAGGAACTGATCCGCCAACTGGTCGAAGCGTACGGCCCTTCGGGGCACGAGGGCCAGATACGGGCCCTGATCGAGGAACAGGTGGCGCCGCATGTTGACGATGTGCGCACCGACGCCATGGGCAACCTGATCGCCCTCAAGCGGGGGCGCCCGGAGGCCGGCGGGGGTGGCAAATCCGTCATGGTCGCGGCCCATATGGACGAGATTGGGCTGGTCGTGACCTACATCGACGAGAAGGGGTTCCTGCGGTTCGCCCCCACGGGCGGCGTCTCGCCAATGACCCTGGTGGGCAGCCGGGTGCGCTTTGCCAACGGCGCCAGCGGCGTCATCGGCTGGGAGAAATGGATGCGGCCCGAGGGGGCCACCAGCCGCCCCGACCTGTCCGAGCTGTATATCGACGTGGGCGCCACGAGCCGCGACGATGCGCCGGTGGGCGTGGGCGACGCCGCGGGGTTCGTGCGTCCCTTTGAGGATCTGGGCCAACGCCTGATCGCCAAGTCGATGGACAACCGTATCAGTTGCGCCGTGGCCATGCAGGCCCTGTTTGACCTGGGCGACAGCCCCAACGACCTCTACTTTTGCTTTACCGCCCAAGAAGAGGTGGGCACCCGGGGTGCCGTCACAGCCTCCTACGGGATCGATCCCGATCTCGGGCTGGCCGTGGATGTGACACTGGTGGGCGATACACCCAAGGCGCGGCCCATGGCCGTTTCACTGGGCGAGGGCCCCGCCATCAAGATCATGGATTCGGGCATGTTGGCCCATCCCGGCGTGGTGCGCTGGATGATGGAGACCGCCGACGCGCTAGGCATCCCTTATCAGCGTGAGGTGCTGCAGGGCGGAAGCACAGACGCCCGCTCGATTCAGCTCTCTCGCGCCGGTGTGCCATCAGGCTGCCTCTCGATCCCCTGCCGCTATGTGCATACGCCCTCCGAGATGGTCGACTATGGCGATGTGCAGCAGGCCGTGAGCCTGCTGGTCGAGCTGCTTGGCCAGGAGATTGCGCTGTAACCCTCCTCCGACACAAGAACGGGGGCGTCTCACGCGAGGCGCCCCCGTTTTCGTTTCCTGAGGGGCCCCGCCCGCTCCCCGCTCGCTGGCCCATGCCGCGAGCGATTGAAGGAACGCCTCGTCCGATCTCCTCTGCCCCCTCACGCCCCTGATATACCATGCCTCCTATAGGAACTTGAGCCACGTAATAAAGCCCTCGCAGGTGGTTGACAACCAGATTTTTACCGTCGATAATATGGGCGGCCTGCACGCCGCCTTTACGGATGACGGCTGCTGTCAGACAAGGCAACGGCAGGTTGGTACTCTGGAAAAGCTATGAATCGTGCCATCGAGTTGTTGGTAGCATGAAGCAGGAGGCATAAACATGCGACACAGGATGATTGCTCTTGTCGGCATTTCGATCATGATCGTGCTTGTGAGTCTGGGCTCTTGGGCGGCGCCCAGGGTGGCAACGGCTGCGGAGCCTAGCGCTACAGGAATCGAGCTGGTCAAGACGGTCGGTCTTGACCCTGCGCAGTGTGCAGAAACGAGTGAGATCACGGTTACACCCGGTACGATGGTGACCTACTGCTTTGAGGTCACCAACAATACCGGGTCGGCGTTGAACCGCCACAGTCTGGCCGACACACACCTGGGGACAGTCTTTACCAGCCTCGAGATGTCTGTACCCCCACAGCAGAGCAGATTCGTGACGGTGACGTCTGTGATCACAGAGACGACGACCAACTCGGCCGTCTGGTCGGCCTGGACCCCGGGATCGCCGGGTATCTTTACGGACGCGGACAGCGCTACCGTGACCGTTATCGACGCGCCAGCTATCGCGTTCACCAAGACCGTGGGTCTGGATCCGGCCGTCTGTGCTACGACCGACGAGATCGCTGTGGGGCCGAACACGCCCGTCACCTACTGCTACGAGGTGACCAATACGGGCCAGGTGACGCTGAACCTGCACGACCTCGTGGACAGCGAGCTGGGCGTGCTCCTGGATGGCTTTGTGTTCGCGCTGGCGCCCCAGGAGAGCGTGTTTATCACCGATACCGTCCTCATCACACAGACGACGGTCAATACGGCCACCTGGACGGCCTACAATCAAGGGCCCACCGACGTGGTCGAGGAGACCGATAGCGCTACGGTGACGGTTACCGACGTGCCAGCTATCGCGTTCACCAAGACCGTGGGTTTGGATCCGGCCATCTGTGCTACGACCGACGAGATCACTGTGGGGCCGAATACGCCCGTCACCTACTGCTACGAGGTGACCAATACGGGCCAGGTGACGCTGAACCTGCACGACCTCGTGGACAGCGAGCTGGGTGTGCTCCTGGACGGCTTTGTGTTCGCGCTGGCGCCCCAGGAGAGCGTGTTTATCACCGATACCGTCCTCATCACAGAGACGACGATCAATACGGCCACCTGGACGGCCTACAACCAAGGGCCCACCGACGTGGTCGAGGAGACCGATAGCGCTACGGTGACGGTGGTCCCGCCTTCGATCGCGTTCACCAAGACCGTGGGTCTGGACCCGACAGTGTGCGCGACTACGGACGAGATCACTGTGGGGCCGAATACGCCCGTCACCTACTGCTTTGAGGTGACCAACACCGGTCTGACGACGCTGAACCTGCACGACCTTGTGGACAGCGAGCTGGGCGTGCTCCTGGACGGCTTTGTGTTCGCGCTGGCGCCCCAGGAGAGCGTGTTTA
>SKRJ01000381.1 GCA_007118555.1 Anaerolineae bacterium
CACCGCCGACGGCGACGTGCTGGCCCCCGAGGAGGGCTACCACGGCGTCAACCCCAGCCATCCCGTCGTACGCCAGGACCGCCTCGAGGCCCTGGACCATCTGCTGCGTTCCTACCCGGTGGACGGCGTCTGGCTGGATTTCATCCGCTGGCCCTGCCACTGGGAGGTGCCGCAGCCGCGCCTGGAACAGACCTCCTTTGACGCCGACACGATACGGCGGTTTGGGCGAGATCAGGGGCTGGCGCTGGAGGTAGGCGAGCCGCGGGAGAACGCGGCGCTGGTGAGGGAGCACCATGCCGAGGAGTGGCGGGCCTGGCGCATCGAGCAGGTCATCTCGTGGACGGCGCTCGCGCGGCAGGTGGTCGACGCGGTGCGGCCGGATGCCGAGCTGGCGGCTTTTACGGTGCCGTGGCAACCGGGCGAGTACGACGACGCGATCTACGAGATTGTGGCCCAGGACCACGCCGCCCTGGCCCGCTATATCGATCTCTACTCGCCCATGGTCTATCACGCCATGTGCGGTCGGCCCGTGGCCTGGATCGACGACGTGGTGCGCGAGCTGGCGGCGCGGACGGGCCGCCCCGTCTGGCCCATCATCCAGTCGGTGGACCACCCCCGGCCCCTGCCCGCCGCCGAGTACGGGGACGCGCTGGCGGCGGCGCTGGACTGCCCACAGTCTGCCGGAGCGCTGGTGTTCACGTTAGAGGGCATGTTGACCCCCGACAAGCTCGCGGCCACCCGGCGCGCCTTTTGCGCCGAAGAGTCGGCTCGTTAGGCCTCGGTCTGCTCCTCGGGCACGTCTACCAGCTCGATCGGGCTGCCGGGACGCACGGTGCCTGGCTCGAGGATCTTGACAAAGATGCCCTCGCGGGGCATGACACAGTCGCCGGCCTGGTAATAGATGGCGCAGCGGTCATGGCATACCTTGCCGATCTGGGTCACCTCGGCCAGGGCGTCGCCGATGCGCATGCGCGTCCCGATGGGCAGCTCGTAGAGCACAATGCCCTCGGTGGTGATATTCTCGGCAAAGCTGCCGGGCTTGACGTTGAGCCCCGCCGCCTGCATCTTGGCGATGCTCTCCATGGCCAGCAGCGACACCTGACGGTGCCACTCGCCGGCGTGGGCGTCGCCCTCCAGGCCCCAGTTCTCCCGCAGCGCGCCCACGTCGATCTGGCGCTTGGGAATGCCCTTTTGCTCGCTGATGCAGACCGCCAGGACGCTTCCGTTGGTTTCCATAGTTCTACTCCAGGATAATGTCGCCGCTCTTGCCACCCGTTTTGCGCGTAAGGCGCACGTTCTCAATGCGCATGCGGCGGTCGACGGCCTTGCACATGTCATAGATGGCCAGCGCCGCGAGACTGACGGCGGTGAGGGCCTCCATCTCGACGCCGGTGGGCCCGGTGCAGCGGGCGGTGCCCGTGATCTCGACGGCCGAGCGCTCGGCGTTGAGGACGAAATCCAGCCCGATGTGGCTGATGAGCAGCGGGTGACACAGGGGGATCAACTCGGGTGTGCGCTTGGCCCCCATGATGCCCGCCAGACGCGCCACCGCCAGCACATCGCCCTTGGGCACGCCGCCCTCCTGAATCAGCGCCAGGGTCTCGGGCGCCATGAGGACCTCCCCCTTGGCGATGGCCTCGCGGACCGTGTTCTCCTTGGCAGAGACATCGACCATGCGGGCCTTGCCCTCGTCATCCAGATGCGTCAATGTCATCGCTACCCTCCGATTTGCGACATGCGATGCTCGGTCGTGGTCAGGGCACCCTCCAGGTGATGCCCGTCGGGCTTGCTCGCGATGACGCTCTCCCACAGCGCCCGCAGGGCCGCGTCATCGGCGCCCGTGCGGATGGGACCGCGCAGATCGTACTCTTGATCGCTGAACAGGCAGGGCACCAGCTTGCCGTGCGACGTGAGGCGCAGCCGATTGCACGCGCCGCAAAAATGCTCGCTGAGGGCGCTGATGAACCCGATGGTGCCGACGGCGCCCGGCAGCCGCCAGGTGCGGGCCGGACCGTGGGCGACGATCTCGGCGGGCTCAAGGGTGCCCAAAGCAGACTCGATTTCGGCGCGGGTCTCGTCCGACGAAACATAGGCGCGGCGGGCCTGCTCGGCGTGCTCGCCCAGTGGCATGAACTCGATAAAGCGCACATGCCACGGCCGCTCCAGCGACATGCGGGCGAAATCCACCGCCTCATCCTCGTTGACGCCCTTGACCACCACCATGTTGATCTTGACGGGCGTCAGCCCCACCGATAGCGCCGCGTCGATGCCGGCCAGGGCGTCGTCCAGGCGACCGCGCCGCGTGATGGCGGCATAGCGCTCGGGCTGTAGCGTGTCCAGGCTCACGTTGACACGGCTCAGACCTGCCTCGCGCAGGGCCTGCGCCACGGGCGCCAGCGCCACGCCATTGGTCGTCATGCTGATGGACTCGATGCCGGGCACCTGACGCAGCATGCGCACCAGATCGACGACGCCCTTGCGCACCAGCGGCTCGCCGCCGGTCAGCCGCAGATGGCGGATGCCCAGCCCCGCGCCGATGCCGACCAACCGCACGATCTCCTCAAAGCGCAGCACATCCTCATGGCGCAGCGGCTGTATGCCCTCCTCGGGCATGCAGTAGGTGCAGCGCAGGTTACAGCGATCGGTGATCGAGATGCGCAAATAGTCGATCTGGCGCTCGTAATTGTCGATCAGTCTG
>SKRJ01000042.1 GCA_007118555.1 Anaerolineae bacterium
CCTCGCGTACAATATGTCAAGCTAAATACCCTCAGGTGGGCTGGTCTCTGACAGATTGACACCTGTTATCGCCTATGTTAAGATTCGGCACACTGTGCCGAGCGGCGCTCTCGTCATCCTGCCTGAGGGTATCGCATGATCGGGTCTATCACGCACCGCGGCCGTGACATCTGCCTTGCCGTGGCTATTGGTTCCCTGCTGGCCATGGTCTATCTGCTGTCTTTTTCCGGCCAGTTCCGCTCCATTGACGAGTATGCCATGTACGCGCGGGCCGAGAGCCTGGCCCAGGGCCACGGCCTGGCGACCCCGCAGCTCGGCTTTGCGCCCCTGCACCACGCGGTCGGCCCGCTGGAGCCGGGCCAATCGGTGCTGGCGGCGCCCCTGTACCTGCTCGCCCGACGGGTCCCCGCAATCAGCAACATCGCGGCTGTGATGCTATTCAATGTATTCGTCACGGCCGCCACGGGCGCGCTGCTCTATCTCCTGGTGCGCGATCTCGGCTATACACCGCTGATCGGCGTCCTCACCACCCTGGCCTGGGGCGTCGGGACGACCGCGTGGCCCTATGCGCGCAGCTTTTTCCGCGAGCCCCTGGTGGGGCTGTTCTGGCTGGGCGCCACCCACGCCTGCCTGCGCTGGCAACGCACGCGCCACGTGCCCTACGCCCTGGGGTGCCTGGTCCTGACCGGGGCCAGCATCCTTGTCAAGATCTCGGCCGCCAGCGCTGTGCCCGTTTTCGTGGCGGCCCTGTTATGGGACGCCCGAGCCCGCCGTTTGAGGCTCGGTTGGCGTACGGCTGCGGCGTTGTTCGGACTCGGCGTCGTCAGCATCGCGGCGGTCTCTATCCTCTATGCCCGGCGGTATGGGTCGCCGCTGCCCGTGGCCGGCTATCTCTGGCGCTACCCCTGGCGCGATGGCCTTTTGGTCGCCTATGGGCTGCTCCTGAGCCCGATCAAGGGCATCCTCTTTTTCTCGCCCATTCTGATGGCCGCCGCCCTGGGGGTGCCCGCCTTCCTCCGCAAGCATGGGCCGGTTGCCTTTATCGCCCTCGGCCTGACCGCCACACTGCTCTATGTCTACGGCCGGGCCGCCCAGTGGCATGGCGGCGTTGTTGTCTGGGGCCCGCGCTTTGTCGTACCTCTATTGCCGTTCATGGTGCTACCTCTTGCGTCGGCGCTGGCCGACACGCGCCTGGGGGCCAGGGCTTGGGTGATCGTGTGGAGCGCCATTGGCCTGGTGGTCCAGTTTGCGGCGGGCACCGCTTCGTGGAGCGATGCCGTATGGCAGCTTGTGCCGGCCTACACGAACAACCGCCTGATCGGGATCGATGGCATCCCCTGGTACTCATGGCGCTTGCTCCCCCGCTCCCCGGCCCTGCTGCAGGTCACCGGATGGGGCCTACGACAACTCGACCTGATCTGGCTGCGCACGTTGAGCGACGGCACATTGGCCCACGATCTGCCTCTGGCGCTGGGGCTCTTGGTGCTGGGTGCCCTCATTGTGGCGGGGGTCGGGTTGCTGTTGTCCGACAGGCCGGCGACGCTCTATCAGCCGCAGTTGCTGGCGGTGATGTGCGTGCTGCTCCTGGCGACGGGGAGCGGCGGACTGCTCTTGCGCAGCGGCCGCAACACCAACGATCATGGGGGCCTGGCCAGGGCCGAGGCCCAGGAGATGGCCAGGATCATCTCACAGGAGCGGGATGCGCCCTATACGGTCCTGTTGGTGTCCAACGACTTTTTCGTGAACTTTTTCCTCGGCCTGCTCAAGGGGCGTTTTGTGCCCCAGTGGCACTCGCCCCATGCTGCCGTCACGTTGGAGGAGAGCATGGCGCAGACGGCCTGGGCCGAGCGGATCTGGCTGGCCGTGGATCATGTACACCGGCCCCTCGATGCCGAGCCCAATCTCGCCTACAACGCCCTTGTGCGCGACGGCTTTTTTGTGGGTGGACAATGGGTGGGCGGCTATGAGCTCTTTCAGTTCCTGCCACCCACGGCGCTGGAGCATCGACCCGTGAGCCGTCGCTGGGAAAAGGGCCTGGTCGTGCGCAGCGTCGCAACCGATGCCGAGCCACTGCGCCCCGGCGAGACACTACGAATCGAGCTGGAGCTTGCGACGACGGTACCCCTCTCCGAGGATTATGTCCTGTTCGTGCAGTTGCTCCCAGACCAGGGACCGGCCCTGGCCGCCCCCGATGGCCAGCCTCAATACGGCGGCGCCCCCACGTCCACGTGGGCCGTGGGCGAGAGCATCGTCGACCGGCGAGCGATCCGTGTGCCGCCAGAGGCCGCCCCCGGCGTCTACCAGCTCGGCTGCGGCTGGCTGGACCCCAGCGGAGCGCGCCTGGCCCCCGCACCGGATGGGGGCCCCTCCCGCGAGGGCATGGTGGTGCTGGGCACGGTCGTAGTGGAGGCGTGGTAGCCCACCGGCGGCCAAAGTCGGGCCACCGCCCCAAACTGGCTCGTGTACTCCGCGGGCCAGGCGACCGCCTCTTGCCCGCGACAGTGCGCTACCTGGTTCGAGCCGCCGATTGACAGGCAGCCGCCTGTTCCTGATAATGCCCCAGTACGACATCAGACACTGACATTGCCTTGAAGGAGACCACCATGGCCGAGAGTTCGCAGCAACTGCCGATCATCGCTATCACCATGGGCGACCCTGCCGGCGTGGGGCCGGAGGTTACGGCCCGCGCCCTGGCGCACCCCGAGATCTGGGAGGCCTGCCGTCCTCTGGTGATCGGCGATGCAGCGATCTTGAACAGGGCCGCGACGCTGGTCGGCGCGCCGGCGTTTCGCGCGGTGGGCGCGCCCAGAGAGGCCAGGTACGATCCCAAGAGCCCTGACGTGCTGGACATGGGCCAGCTGCCCGCCGACATGTTGGAGCCAGGCGTCGTATCGCCCGCCTGTGGCCGCGCGGCCGTGGCCTACATCGAAGAGGCCGTGGCCCTGACCCGCGCCGGCGAGGCCGATGCCATCGCCACCGGCCCCATCAACAAGGCGGCGCTCAAGGCCGCGGACATTGACTTTATCGGCCATACCGAGCTGCTGGCCGCCCTGCTGGGTGAGGAGCGGGTGACCACGATGCTGGCCACGACGGGCCTGCGTGTGGTGCATGTCACCCGTCACGTGCCGCTGAGCCGGGTTGCATCGCTGATGACGGTTGAGAATGTGCTGGAGACGGTGCACCTCACCGACGCCGGGCTCAGGCAGATGGGCATCCAGACGCCGCGTATCGCCGTGGCGGCCCTCAATCCCCACGGCGGCGACGAGGGCCTGATGGGCCGCGAGGAGATCGAGGCCATCGGTCCCGCTGTCGAGCGTGCCCGGGCCGAGGGCATCGCCGCCACCGGCCCGATCCCGGCCGACTCGGTGTTCTTCAGAGCCATCCGCGACGAGTTTGATGTGGTGGTGGCCATGTATCACGACCAGGGCCACATCCCGATCAAGACCCATGGCTTTGAGCGCAGCGTGACCGTTACCCTGGGCTTGCCTGTGGTGCGTACCTCGGTGGACCATGGCACGGCCTTTGACATCGCCTGGAAGGGCATCGCCAGCGAAGAGAGCATGTTCGAAGCGCTGCTCTTGGCCGCCCAACTGGCGGTGGGCAAGCTTGCTGCAGTGAGCTGATATCTGCGGGCTGCCGCACAGGCAAGAGTCCAAACCGTCGGGCCCTCACAAAACACACGAGGGCCCGACTTGTCTGTCTCGTATACACTGGCCATAATACCCTTCAGTCGCTCAACACGATCAGAGAACAAGGTTGCTCATGCTTACCAAAACCAGGCGTCTGTTGTGGATAGCCGCCGGATCGTTGGCCGTCCTGATCGGGGCCATCGGCGTGATTCTACCCCTCGTGCCCACCACACCGCTATTGCTGTTGGCCGCCTACTGCTATGCCAGAGGCTCCGATCGCTTTCACCATTGGTTGCTGCATAACCGTGTGTGCGGCAGATACATTCGCGATTACCAAGAGGGCCGCGGCATTCCGATGCGCACCAAGATCGGTACCCTTGTCTTCTTGTGGGGCACGATTGGCACTTCGATGTATATCGTGGACATCTTGCATGTGCGCCTCTTTTTGCCGGTGATCGCCCTGGCGGTTTCGATCCATGTATGGACCCGGCCGACCAAGATCACCTGATCCGACACCAGCATCGCCGGCACACCCTGTCAGGATATGTGCGAAAGGAACCGTCATGCTGGACACGAGCTCGTTTCTTGCGAACCTGCTGATACAGCTACCCCTCTGGGGTGCCTATGCCGCAGGCGTCCTGTTGAGCGCCCTTTTGGTGGGCCGCCGACGGGACACACCCGCCTGGCTGCTGGTCATTGGCTTTGGGCTGCTGCTCCTTGTCAGCATTGCCTGGTGGGTCGCCGGGATGCTTCCTATCTTTATGTATCCTGGCACGGACCCCGCCACAATCGCCACGATCGTGGGTTGGTTGCACCTCGTCCTCAATCTCGTGTCCGCGGCAGGCGTGGTCTGCCTGGCGGTTGCCGTATGGACCGGCATGCAACGCCCCGCGGAGCGCCAGGACGTGTAACGGGGCAGCACACCCCACCTGACACAGCGCTTGCATCGGTCACGTGATGCAGCTATAGTCAGAGCCAGACAATGCTGCAAAGGAGGAGCGCTATGGTACCCTTGGGTCTGTGGAGCGGTCTGCTGCTTCGTCTTCCCTTGTGGGGCGCCTATGCCGTGGGGGTCCTGGTGAGCGCCATGCTCGTGAGCCAACGGCGTGATACGCCCGCATGGCTGGCGCTCGTCGGTTTCAGCGCGCTGCTCTTGGCCAGCGTGGCGTCCTGGTTCACGGGCATGGCGCCTGTACTGGTGGGTTTTGCCCGCGGGTTTGCCATAGCCCGGGCCTTTATCTGCCTGAACGTTATCCTCCAACTCGTTTCGGCGGCGGGGGTGCTCTGCCTGGCGTACGCCCTGTGGACTGGCATGCGGACCCCTGTGCAGCGGTAATCTGGCAGGTTTCTGTGTGAAAGGAAGATCACAATGCCCTATGATGCCGCGCCCGATCGCTATGACACGATGATCTATCGCCGCTGCGGCAACAGCGGCGTCCAGTTGCCCGCCGTCTCGCTGGGGCTGTGGCACAACTTTGGCGGCGTGGACCCGTACGAGAACGGGCGCGCCATCGTGCGCCGCGCCTTTGACTTGGGCATCACCCATTTCGACCTGGCTAACAACTATGGCCCGCCTCCCGGCTCGGCCGAGGAGAGCTTTGGCCGCATGTTCGCCACGGACCTGCGCCCCTACCGCGACGAGCTGATCATCTCGTCCAAGGCGGGTTACGAGATGTGGCCCGGCCCCTATGGCAACTGGGGCTCGCGCAAGTATCTGGTGGCCAGTTGCGACCAGAGCCTCAAGAGGATGGGCCTGGACTATGTCGACATCTTCTACCACCATCGGCCCGATCCGGACACACCGTTGGAAGAGACCATGGGCGCTCTGGATTACATCGTGCGCTCGGGCCGCGCCCTGTATGCCGGTATCTCCAACTATGACCGGGAGATGGCCATCGAGGCGATCAACCTGCTGCGCGGTATGGGCACGCCCTGCCTGATCGAGCAGCCCTCTTACAACATGTTCAACCGCTGGATCGAGAGACGCCTGCTCCATACCCTCGAAACCGAGGGCGTGGGCTGCATTGTCTTCACCCCCCTGGCCCAGGGGCTCTTGACCAGCCGGTATCTCGGCGGCAACATCCCCGAGGACTCGCGGGCCGGCAGCGCCCATGGCCAGTTGCGCCCCGACGCCATCACCGAGGACAAGCTCGCCAAGGTAGAGCGCCTGAACGAGTTGGCGGGGCAGCGTGGGCAGAGCCTGGCCCAGATGGCCATTGCCTGGGTATTGCGTCATCCGGCGGTGACATCGGCCCTGATCGGCGCCAGCCGCATCGAGCAGCTGGAGGAGGACGTCGCCGCGCTGGAGAACCTGACCTTTGCCAAAGAGGAGCTCACCAGCATCGAACAGATCCTCGGATCGTAAGGATTCTTGCGCATGACACAAGGCTCAAGACGAGGACGCTTCTATGGATAGGCTACGACACATTCTGGCCCAGGGTGCGCCGGGGCCCATCCTGCTCCTGCCCTTGTTGCTTGTGACGATCCTCCTGAGCGGCGCATCGTGCGCCGCCCAAGAGCCCTGGGACGCTTCGCTGAGCCGAATCACGCGCCCCCATCGTTTTTCGTTCGTGCGCTGGCATCTGGGACAGTTTGCCGGCCTGCTGCGACCCACCACCATACCGCCCGAGGCGGAGCGTGACCCCGCCGGGTACGTGCGGGCCTACTTTGCCCAAGAGGCCCAGGCCCGCGCCCTGCAACGCGCCGGCCACGAGCTGCCCCCGGAGCAAAAGGCCGAACTCGCCCGCATGCGTTCGGTGGCCGAGCGCATCATCGCCGATCAGGTGACCGAGGCCTTTCGCGACGAGGGCATCTACAACCCCTTGGATCGCTTCATCTATCTTCCCGTGACCTTTCCGCCGGTCTGGTTTGTGTTCGAGCCGCCCCCGCTGATCCTGATCGTCTCCGCCCGCGACCAGATCGCCCAGATTCGCCAGGTCATGCTGGTGCAAGAGATGGATGTAGCTACCATGGAGCAGATCGAGGCCGAGGTCGAGGCGCTGGGGCTATCGGCGCTGGTGACGCCCATCGGGGGCCTCGCGGCCACCTATCCTGCCTTTGTGAGCACGCGTACCACGCTGCCCCGCGGCATCGAGACCGTGGCAGAGGAATGGCTGCACCAGTATCTGGCCTTTACGCCCACCGGATGGCATTTTGTCCTACACCTGCTGAACTTGCGCACCAATCACCAGATCGCCAGGATCAACGAGTCGCTGGCCCACATTGTGCATGAAGAGATCGGCGAGCGCATCCTGGCCGAGCACTATGGCATCTTTCCAGAGCCGGAGCCAACCGAGCCGGAGATCGAGCCCGAGTTTGATTTCCGGGCTTTTATGCGCGAGACGCGCCTCCAGACCGAGGCTCTGCTGGCGCGGGGCGAGATCGAAATGGCCGAGAGCTATATGGAGACCCGGCGGCAGATGCTCCTGGCAGAGGGCTATTTCATCCGCAAGCTAAACCAGGCCTACTTTGCCTTTTATGGCACCTATGCCGATGCGCCCGGCGCCATTACCACGGTGGGTGACGAGTTTGACGCCCTGCGGGCCGAGTCGCTCTCGCTAAGGGCCTTTTTGAACGCCGCCGTGACTGTCACCACGCGCGAGGATCTGTATCGGCTGTTGGAGGAGCAGGGCATTCGATGGGCACACGTGGCGCCTGTACGCTAGCCGTCCCGCCTGGAGGAGGAGCGAACCATGATTGACCGCGCCAAGAGCGTATGGTCCAGATTCATGGGCAGAGGCGTCTGCCCCCATGAGCTTTCGTTCCCATTGACATTGGGGGTGCGGCGCCTGATTTTCAAGCCAGAGACGCTGGTAAGGCAGATGGCGCTCCACGGGCACGAGCGTGTGCTGGAGTTGGGCCCGGGCCCGGGCTATTTCAGCCCCGATGTGGCCAACGCCCTGTCCGAGGGCCATCTGATTCTGGCCGATATCCAGGGACCGATGCTGACCAAGGTGACCCGGCGCCTGCAGGCGGCGGGCCTGGCAGAGCGGACCAGCGCCGTGCAATCCGATGCCCTGGCCCTTCCCTTGCCGGAGAACAGTGTGGACGTCGCTTTTGCTGTTGCGGTGTTGGGAGAGACGCCGGACCCAGTCGCCGCACTCAAAGAGCTTGGTCGCGTTGTGCGTCCGGGAGGTCGCATCGTCGTTACGGAACAGCCGGGCGACCCCGATGCGCTGAGCAAGATAGAACTCAGCGACATGGGCGACGCGCTGAACCTGACTCTGGCGCAACAGTTTGGCCGAGCCAGGAACTTTACCCTCGTGTTCCGACCCGCGCAAACCACGGCCTGATCTGCCTGGCCGCCGATCTGGCCCTGAAAGGACAAGCAATGCCCCGTAGCCCGCGCCGATCCTTGCTCGCTTTCTTGCTGCTGGCCATGTTGGCCCTGGCAGCGGGGTGCGCCGCTTCCGAGCCGAGTGCCGCTATCACGCCCACCGTTGCGCCCCCTTCTCCGACGGCCACGACCGTGGCTATCGTTGCAGAGCCGGCAGCCCCTGCCACGGCGGTGACGCCTACTCCTACCGACGAGCCCGAGCCGGCCACACCGGAACCCACAATGACAACGGTGCCGCCAACGGCGACACCAACCGAGGAGCCCCAGGATCTGGGGCTTTCCGCCGGGGCGCAACGGCTGGCCGTCGCACTGGGCCCTATCACGTCGGACATCACGCTCCATTTCGAGCGCGTGACCACGGCGGACGGCGACCCGGCCTGGAGCGGCAGATCGTCCGATGGCGCGATTCTGGCCGAGATCATCGGCCCTGACGATGGTGCCGTTACCGTGTCGGTGGCGGTGTTGCTGCCCGAGGGCGACGCACAGGCCAAGCAGGTGGCTCAAGAGGCACTCTATCGGGCCATCGCAGCGGCCATGCCCGAGCGTTCCTGGGCCATCGACTGGCTCGATGAGCGCATCGAGTACGCTCTGGCGGGCACGCCCTTTTCTGCCCTCCACGACGGGCATTATGTCCAAGTGGTAAGGCTCCTGTCGCCCCAGCCCTGCATCCACCTGGCCGTCACCCTGTCCCCCGAGACGCTCTCCATGCCGAACTGGGACCGGCTCGGTTCTCCGCCGATCGCCACCGTCGATGCCTGGGATCGGCTGCCCATCATGCCGGCGCCGGTACGTGGGCAACACCTGCCCAGTGACGTTCTGGACCTGTACGAGTATAGGGTTGAGGCCACTGCGCAGGCGGCGCTGGCGTTTTACGAGCAGGAGATGCCGGCAGCGGGATGGGAACTGGTCGACCAGGCCGTCGTGGGCGATCCGGCGCATCCGGAGCAGGACCAGATGCTCCTGGTCTATCGCCGCGGCGATGAGGGGGCGATCGTCACCATCGATTGGCTGGCCACGATGGAGCAGGCCCTGGTGGCGCTGATCTATGCCGAGGACGCAGCGGATCTGCCAGAGATTGCGGGGTGAGGTGACTAGGGCACCAACCGCAGATCGCGCACCATAACTCCCAGGGTTCGCTCATCTGGGGTGCCCATGGCATCCCTGGGGACCATCGTCTCGCTACGGATGCATACCCTCCAGGGGCCCGGCGAGGTTGTGATCTCAAGCGGCAAAGGAAGCGCCACAGTCATCCAGCCACTCGAGGCATCCATGGTGGCTACCTTGATGTCTCCGACACCAATCGTGACATCCGCCGAATCGTGTCCCTCCGGGCGAAAGGCGAACAGGTCCATCACAAGCTGCGCATAGCCCTCCGGGGCATAGGCCAGGGCGCAGGCGTGACCGTTGGTCCAGCGATAGGAGCGATCGTTGGGGCCAACCTCGGGGTCGTGGACCCCGGACTCCCATATGAGCGGCCGTGGATGGGGCGCCTCGGCCAGCACCGATCCCACAGCAGCATGGATCAGTACCTCGCGACTGCCCTTTTCGATGCGGTGGACGGGGACAAGAACCCTATGCACGAGTTCGATCACGTTCTGCCTCTCGGCCTCGGTCAGAGCGGGTAGCGCAAAGGTCGACGCAAGCGGTGCGTCCTCGACCAGAATCTCGGTATGCGCCAGAACATCCGTGACGCCGGCATAGTCCCGGACATACAGCAGATCATAGGAGCGATCGGCATAATAGCCCACGATGGGCCCCGAAACCGCGGTCGTCAACACCGCATCAGCAGGCGCATACTGCCCCAACCAGTCTGCCGCCTGCCACAGTGCCAGAAAGGCACCATCGGCCTCCCAAGCCCTCCATCGGTAAGAAGCCTGCATCCACGTTTTCGGGGACTCGGCGAGATCCACGCGAGCCATCTCCAGGGGCGAGATCGCGGCCAGCAATACGAGCAAGGCAACGCTCGCCAGCGCACGCCCCCCCATCCGCCGCCATAGCAGCCCACAGAGCCAAGCCAGGAACCCGGCAGCCAACAGGCTGGCGGGGACCAGCAGGGGCAAGAGATGACGCACCTCCTTGGTGGACATGACCAGAGACGCCACCACGCCCAGGACCAGATAGAGGATCACGAGACCATACTGCGGGGCGCGCTGGAGTCGGTGCACCCCCCAAAAGAGCGCGGGCGCCAACACCGCCGTCAGGGGCCACGTAAAGCCGGCAGCGGCCATCTGCCCAAGCCAGCCCGGCACGTCCATGCCGACGCGTGGGTCAAGGGACACCGGCGCCCGCCCTACCCAGCGCGCCAGACTGGCTTCGAACACAACGGGGTCCACGACGGCGCCAAACACGAACCAGAGGCCAAAGAGCAGCAACGCGGGTCC
>SKRJ01000203.1 GCA_007118555.1 Anaerolineae bacterium
AAAAGTCACGAAACATACACGAAACATAACATGATCATCATAGCAGAGCGGGACTCGAGCCGCAAACGGACATCAGGCTCTCGGATAGAAGCGATTACGTACAGTGCCCTGCCGCGGGCAAGGCCATAATGTGACGACATGCCGGGGATAAAAAAATGAATCTTGACACCCCGAAAAAATGAGCCTACACTATATCTTAGGGTTTTGAATATGGGCCCTATCGCTGGCGAAGGCAGGTTGCCCCGATTGATTCGCCAGCTTTTTAGAGCCTCGGATTAGGAGATGATTGCATGAATGGTAGTCTGATGGGTCAGATCGGTCCCCTGCTCATGGAGCTGGGTATTGTTCTGGTAGCCTTGGGCATCATTGCCCGGCTAGCCAGTCGTATTGGCCTGTCGCCGATTCCGTTCTACCTCCTGGTTGGATTGGGGCTTGCCAATGGGGGCATCCTTCCCATGAAGCTCAGTGGGGAGTTTATTGAGGTAGGCGCCGAGATCGGTGTCGTTTTGCTTCTTTTCACACTGGGCCTAGAGTACACGGCCGAGAGGCTGAGTCACAACCTTGGTCCTGCGTTGCCTGCGGGCATGGTCGACCTGATCGTCAATTTCCCCGTGGGCATTATAGCTGGGCTCCTGTTGGGGTTCGGCCCCATGGCATCGTTGCTGCTGGGAGGCGTCGTCTATATCTCCTCCTCGGGCATCATTGCCAAGCTGCTTTCGGACCTCAAGCGTATGGACAGCAGCGAGACGCCGACGATCCTTTCGGTTCTGGTCATTGAGGATATCGCCATGATGGCGATGCTGCCGCTCATGAGCATTCTGTTGGTGGGCCAGGGCCTGCGATCGGGGATGTACTCGATGATAGCGGCCGGCGGCGTGGGCGCCATGCTGTTCTTTATCGCCATGCGCTTTGGGAAGGTCTTTAGCCGTCTCATGAAGCACCAGTCCAACGAGATCGTGCTCCTGGAGATTCTGGGCGTCACGGTCCTGGTGGCCGGTCTGGCCGAGTGGTCGCGTTTGTCGGCCCCTGTGGGAGCGTTCATTGTAGGCATCAGCATCTGCAAGCCGATTGCCCGGCAGGTGCATCAGACCATCGGCCCGCTCAAGAACCTGTTTGCTGCGATCTTTTTCCTGTTCTTTGGGCTCGCCATTGATGCGACCAGCCTGCCGCCGGTCTTGCTGCCGGCCCTGGCCCTGGCCATGGTTACGGCGGTCGCCAAGGTGTTCAGCACCTGGTGGGCCACGCGAAACACGGATCTGGATCCGGCCTCGCGGCTGCGAGCGGGCATTACCCTGATCGCGCGCGGCGAGTTCTCACTGGTGATCGCAGGCATCGGCATCGGCGCTGGCGTCGATCCACGCCTGGGCACGCTGGCGACGGCCTATGTGCTGTTTACCGCGATTCTGAGCCCGGTTCTGTTGCGCTTGGTCGAGCCGCTCCTGGCGCGTCTGCCCAAGGAGATGCCTACGTCCATCGAACAGGCCCCGTCGCAAGCGCCCAAGCTGCCGCGCCTGCACATGCCGTCAAGGGATCGTCATATCACGTCGGGGGATCCCGCAAGCTAGCCCGCGGAAACCGTACCCTCCTGTGGCATTCTTATGAGGGACCATGACCGATACCCCGGTGATCGCCATAGAGAAGCTGACCCGCCGCTTTGGCGACACAGTCGCCGTGGATGGTCTCTCTCTCCAAGTAGCCCAAGGAGAAATCCTGGGCTACTTGGGCCATAATGGCGCCGGCAAGACCACGACGGTGCGTCTGCTGAACGGCGTGCTGGCGCCGAACGACGGCCACGTGTCGGTACTGGGCCTCAATCCCCTGCGCGATGGCGTAGCCCTGCGACGCCGCACAGGCGTGCTGACCGAAACCCCCTCTCTCGACGAGCGCCTCACCGCTCGTGAGAACCTCACCCTCTATGCCGAGATGTATGGCGTGCCCCGCGCCCAGATCCAGGACCGTATACGGGACCTATTGGAGACCTTTGGGCTGGCCGAACGCGCCACGGAGCGCGTTGGCGGCTATAGCCGGGGTATGCGGCAGCGCCTGGCCATTGCGCGCGCCCTGATCCACGAGCCGGAGCTGCTCTTTCTCGACGAGCCCACCAGCGGCCTGGACCCGGTGGCCACGCGCCAGATGCACGATCTGATCCGCGCGTTCGTGGGCCAGCGGGAACGGACCGTCTTTTTGTGCACCCACAACCTGACCGAGGCCCAACGCCTGTGCGATCGGGTGTGCGTTCTGGAGCAGGGCCGGTTGGTGGCCCTGGGCTCGCCCCGGGAGCTGGCGGAGAACCTTGCCGCCCCGTTGCGGCTGGATGTGGAAGTGGCGCAGGGCCAGCTTGGTCTGGCGCGAGCGACGCTGGAGCAACTGCCCCAGATCGAGACGATCGAGCCGGCAGAGACGGAGGCCTCGTTGACGGTCACCGTGACGGCGCGCGAGGGCATTCCGGCGCTGAACGCCGCCCTGGTGCAGGCTGGCGTGCCGGTGTACCGACTGCTCCCCCACGAGCCCACCCTGGAGGACGTCTACTTCCGCCTGCATCAGGATGAGGCCCCCGAGGGCAGACCACAGGCCAGAGAGGTGGGCGTATGAACGGGCGGGCCATTCGAGCCATCGTGCGCCGTGACCTGCTGGGCGTGAGCCGCAGCAAGGGCGTGCTGTTGCCCATCATCATCGTGCCGTTGGTGATCA
>SKRJ01000459.1 GCA_007118555.1 Anaerolineae bacterium
ACACGAGTATCTCGGAGCGGTTGGGCGGGCGCTATGTGGGCGTCGGCTATGACGACCTGGTGCTGGATCTGCTGGAGGAGCTGCAGGCGCAGGTGACCGTCGCCGAGAGCCAGGGCATCGACCGCGAGCGTATTCTCGTCGACCCGGGGCTGGGCTTTGGCAAGACGGTGCCGCAGAACCTGGCCCTGCTGGAGCGCTGCGACGCCCTGCGCGCGCTGGGGCTGCCCATCCTGTTGGGCCCCTCGCGCAAGTCGTTCATCGGCTATACGCTGGACCGCCCCCCCGACGAGCGCCTGCACGGCACCATGGCGACCCTGGCGGTGGCCATCGCCCGAGGCGGTGTGGATATGGTGCGGGTGCACGACGTCGAGGCGGCGGTGCAGGTGGTACGCATGGCGGACGCCATCGTCGGCCGGGGCGCCTCTTCTGGCGCCGAGCGGGACTAGCCCGGGCCATGGCGCGGGTGTATGTCGGGCTTGGCAGCAATCTGGGGCGTCGGGCCGAGGCGATTCGCGAGGCATCTGACCGCATGGAGGACGCCGGCGCCATGTTGGTGGCCCTGTCGCCCCTGTACGAAACCGAGCCCTGGGGTCTGGTGGAGCAGCCCCGTTTCATCAACGCCGCCTGCGCGTTGGATGTGCCGTGGCCGCCGCTCATGACGCTGACCATCTTAAAGGGCATCGAGCGGGCGATGGGGCGCGTGTCGGGTGCGCGCTATGGCCCGCGCATCATCGACCTGGACATCCTGCTGTTCGACAGGGTGCACCTGGTCACCGATCGGCTGACCATCCCCCATCCGGGCATGCTGGACAGGGCCACGGTCCTGGTGCCGCTGGCGGACATTGCCGCCGATGTCGTGCATCCGATGACGGGCCGCACCATCGGCGACCACCTCGGCGACCTGGGCGAGATCAGTGGCGTGGCGCCCTATCCCCCGGGTTGCCGCCCCTGCGCTAGCTAGCCCTGGCGCCGTTGGGCCAGCAGCTCCTTCGTCCGGTAATAGGCCAGCTTGGGCTGGCGGTACTCGTTCAACAGACCCTTGTTGTTATAGTTGCGGGGCCGCATCAGGGCGCGCCGGTTGTCTGGGCCCTTGTCGGTACGGGTATCAAAGAGCTGCCACACGTAAAAGCCCAACAGGTCGTCGCGCTCGAGGAAATGCGCCATCGCGTCGGTGACCAACTCGGCCTGATGCTCCTCACTCCACACGACGCCCTCTTCCAGCGTGCGCCAACCATAGATGCCGCCGGCCCCAAACTCGGATACCAGCATCGGTTTGCGACCAATGAGCGAGCGCATGCGATTGAGGAACTGGGGCCATGTCTCGTCGTCAGTGTACCAGCCGTGATAGGCGTTCAGGCACACCAGGTCGACCAGGTCCAAGCAACGATCGCGCGCGCCCCGATTGGTGGCATAGGTCACGGGGCGGGAGCGGTCCACGTCGCGCACTGTCTCGACCAGGCGCGACACCAGGAGCTCGCCCTCGAGGGTATCGGTGGCGCATTCATTGAGGACGCTCCAGGCCCAGATGCAGGGATGGTTGACGTCGCGATCGACCATCGCCCATGTCATGGCGGCAGCCCGGTCGACCAGGATCTCGTGGGATAACTGCTGGGAAGTGTAGCCCCAGAGGGGGATCTCTTCCATAAAGAGGATGCCGCGCTCGTCGCACAGGTCGAGAAACCGTTGGTCGTTGGGGTAATGGGAGCCTCGAATGGCGTTGGCGCCCCACTCTTGCACGAGATCGAGGTCGCGCAGCATGAGGTGCTCGGGCAGGGCGCAGCCCCAGTCGGGATGATCCTCATGACGGTTGACGCCCACGATCTGCAACGGCTCGCCATTGAGAAGCACCCGGTCCCCCTGCACGCGCACCTCGCAAAAGCCCGTGCGATCGATCAGATCGTCATCCTCGAGCTCCAGGCGCACCGTATAGAGCCGGGGGTTGTCAGGCGACCAGCGCTCCATAGCCCCCAGCGCGACGCCAAACATCAGCACCTCGGCCTGCCCCGGCTCCATGGTCACCTCGCCCGATCGCACCCGCTCGTCGTCGATCCAGAGCGTCCAATGCCTCTCCTCCGGATCATCCGCCAGCGAGATCAGCTCGGCGCGCACATTCAGGGCTGCCTCGTCATTGCGGCACACGGGGGTCAGGCGCAAAGACTGGATATAGACGGGCCCCTGGAACAGCTCCACAAAGACCGGCCTGGGGATGCCGCCATAGCGGAACCAGTCCAGGTTGTTCGAGGGAATGGTATAGTGACCATCGTGGGTGTTGTCGACGCGCACAACCAGCTCGTGCTCGCCGGCGTCCGGCTCGGGTATCACAACGCTAAAGGGCAGGAATCCGCCATAATGCTCGCACACGGGCTCCCCATCCAGCCAGATGTTGGCCTGCTGGGTCACCGCCGAAAAGCGTATGGCCATGGCGCTGCAGGTCTCGATCGAAAAGCGACACCGTAGCCAGGCAGGGCCCTCATAGTTGAGCAGAGGACGCAGGGTGTTCCAGACGCCCGGCACCCACATGGCATAGTGTTCCTCAGGAAAGGCCTGGTACCATTCCTCCTGCAGGCCGCGATCCTCGGGGTCGGGAACCAGGTCCCATACGCCATCCAGGGATTGACACTGCCTCTTGTGCGACGTCAAAAAAGTACGGTGCATCTCTCTCTCCCATCCTCCAAGGATCTTGCGCC
>SKRJ01000212.1 GCA_007118555.1 Anaerolineae bacterium
CGAGGCCTTTTTGCAGGATTGGCTGGCCCGTACCTGCGAGCTGGTGGACAAGTACGAGCCGCAACTCGTCTGGTTCGACTGGTGGATCGAGGAGCCGGCCTTTGCACCCTACCTGCAGCGCTTTGCCGCCCACTACTATAACCGGGGCGCCCAGTGGGGGCGGGGCGTGGCCATCAATTACAAGCACAGCGCCTTTCCCGAGGGTACGGCCGTGTACGATGTCGAGCGGGGCCAGCTTACCGACATTCGGCCCGAGTTCTGGCAGACGGACACCTCGATCTCCAAGAACTCGTGGGGGTATGTGGAACACCAGCAGTACAAGACGGCGACGTCGCTGATCCACGACCTGGTGGACATTGTCAGCAAGAACGGCGCCCTGCTGCTCAACATTGGCCCGCGTCCCGATGGCACCATCCCCAAGCCCGAGCAAGAGATCCTGCGTGAGATGGGGCGCTGGCTGGCGCTGCATGGCGAGGCGATCTATGCCACACGGCCCTGGAAGGTCTATGGCGAGGGGCCCACGGCGGTGGTGGGCGGATCGTTCGCCGATACCAAGCGAGAGGCCTTTGGCCCGCGTGACATTCGCTTTACCGCCCGGGGCGATCTGCTCTACGCCATCGTACTGGGCTGGCCCGAGGGCGGCGAGGTCGTGATCCGGTCGCTGGGCTCCCAACTCAAGCTCTATGGGCAGGCCATCGGCAAGATCGAGATGCTGGGCGTGGCCGAGCCGCTACAGTGGCGACAGGGCGTGCGCGGGCTCCGGGTCAAGCTGCCCGCCGAGCGCCCCAATGAGCACGCGTTCGTGCTACGCATCACCCCGGCGGACGAGGCCTGACGGGCCGCAGCAGCACACAAGTGCATAGCCAGAACATCGATCGGAGGGCAACGTGGCGACCATTCCCAACGACTATTTGCAACGGGTGTATGCCGGGGTGCTGGGCAAGATCATTGGCGTGTACGTGGGGCGCCCCTTTGAGGGGTGGACCCATGACCGCATCCTGACCGAGCTGGGCGAGATCGGATACTATGTCCACGACCACCTGAACAAGCCCCTGATCGTCATCGACGACGACATCTCGGGCACCTTTGCCTTTTTGCGGGCCATGCCCGATCACGGCGTGGGCCTGGATCTCACCGCCGAGCAGATCGGCCAGACCTGGCTCGACTATCTGATCGAGAACCAAACCATCCTCTGGTGGGGCGGCATGGGCATGTCCACCGAGCACACGGCCTACCTGCGGCTCAAGGCGGGCATCCCCGCGCCCCAGAGCGGCTCTATCGCCCTCAACGGACAGGTGGTGGCCGAGCAGATCGGGGCCCAGATCTTTATCGATGGCTGGGGCCTAATCTGCCCCGGCGATCCCGAGCGGGCCGCCGACCTGGCCCGGCGCGCGGGCAGCGTCAGCCATGACGGCGAGGCCATCTATGGCGCCCAGATCGTGGCGGCCATGGTGGCCCAGGCCTTTGTCGAGGCCGACGTCCCGGCGTTGCTGGATGTCGCCACGGCCCTGATCCCCGATGCGTCGCTGATCTATCGCGTGATCCAGGATGTGCGCGAGTGGCACGCCCGCTACGAGTCGTGGTACGAGGCATTCCAGCAGATCGTGACCCACTATGGCTATGACAAGTACGGCGGCAACTGCCACATGATCCCCAACCACGCCGTGGTGATCCTGGCGCTGCTCTACAGCGAGGGCGATTTCGCACGGGGCATGACGGTGGTGAACACCGCCGGCTGGGACACCGACTGCAACTCGGGCAACGTGGGCTGCGTGCTGGGCGTGGCCCACGGCCTGGCGGGCCTGGAGGCGGGCCCCGACTGGCGCGGCCCCGTGGCCGACCGCATGTACCTGCCCACCGCCGATGTGGGCCAGGCCGTGACCGATGGCGTTGCCGAGGCCTATCGCGTGGCCGCCATCGGACACGATCTGTGGGGCGAGCCACTGACCGCCCCCAAGCAGGGCGCCCGCTTCCATTTCGAGCTGCCCGGCTCGGTGCAGGGCTGGGTGCCCGAGGAGAGCCCCGAGTGCCGCGGCGTGGTGTCCGTCGAGAACGCTACGGGCCACAGCCTGCTGGGCGAGCGCAGTCTGGCCCTGCGCCTGCACGCCCTGGCGCCGGGACGCCGCGCCCGCGTGCAGCGCGAGACGTTCCCCAATCTGGCGGCCTCGGGCGGCTATCGCATGGTGGCCTCGCCCACCCTGTTCCCGGGACAGACGCTGCGTGCCCGCCTGGTCGCCGATGCCGACAACCCGCATGACGTGCGGGGGCGCTTGTTCGTCAAGGCCTATGGCGCGGGGGATGCCCTGTTCGCCCTGCATGGCCCCGAGTTTGCCCTGGCGCCCGGCGCCGACGTGGAGACCGCCTGGCCTGTGGAGGCCCCCGTGGGCTGTCCCATCGCCTGGGTGGGCGTGGAGCTGACGGCCGACGAGCGGGTGGATGGCACTGTGTACCTGGACTGGTTGACCTGGGGCGGCAGCCCCCATGTGCGCCTGGACGCGCCCGCCCACGCGGGCCATCGCTGGCTGGACGCCTGGACCCAGGCCTGTAGCTCGGCGATCACGCACCCCGAGGACACCTACCGGCTGATCCAGAACGAGGGGCGCGGGCTATGGCTGCAGGGGACGCGCGATTGGCGCGACTATACGGTGACGGCCCGTCTGACCGCCAACCTGGCCCGCTCCATGGGC
>SKRJ01000452.1 GCA_007118555.1 Anaerolineae bacterium
AATGCGCAGGCTGCTCAAAAAGGCCAGGTTGGCCAGGGCGTTGGTTAGGCCGAGGGCAGTGCCCCAGAGCAGGTCCTTGCGTGCCAGGGTCGGTCCGGTGCGCAGCCAGTTGGCCAGCGTCACGAGGCACGCCGCGCCGAACAGGACCGACAGCAAGAGGGCGTCCTGGCCCGTGTTCGATTGCATCTGGAACGCCTTCATGAGGGTGCGCTCGATGCCCGTGCCAGCAAAGAGCGCGATGCCGTACAAGATGGCCGGCCGGCTAAGGGCCTGCGCGGCGCGGGGCCGGAGCACCAGAAGCGGCAGCGCTACGGTGGCCAGCAGTGCTCCCAGGCCTCCCATGGCGGTCATCAGCTCGCGCCAGAGCAGGATCGAGGCCAGGAGCGGCATGATCACGCTGATGCGAGACATGGCCAGGGTGATCGAGACGCCGCGCATGTCCAGGAGCGGCACAAAGAGCCCATAGTTCACGGCATAGATGGTACCGATGGCCAGCCCAAAGAACAGAGGAGCGCTCGAGAGAGAGCCGCCCCCTTCGCCCAGAGCACGGACGCAATGAAACAGTGTCGCGATGGCATAGTTGACCAGGCCCACAGCCCAGATATTGCAGCCCTTGAGCTGGGCAGCCCGCATGACGAGGCCGAATCCGGCGGACAGCAGTGTGGCGGCAATCAGGATGGCCAAGGCAACTCCCTTGCTTTTGGATGGATGCCGCCTATTATAGGTGCTGTGCAGCGACAGACAAGCGCGGCCGCCGGGCGAGTATAGACCGATCTGTGGGAGGGGTGAGATGAAGCGATATCGAATCTCGGATCTGGGGCCCATGGATGCCGAGCATGTGGCCGAGGCCGTCGTGCCCGGGCGCTATATTCACCACGGAGGGCTGAGCTTTCACCCGGTGGGCTGGCGCACCCACAGCGAGGGCGACCATATGCACGACTCGCACGAGGTGTTTGTCATCCTGCAAGGGCGCGGCGAGCTGGAGCTGGACGGCCAGCGGCAGCAGGTAGCCGCCGGGGATGTGCTGGTCATCGAGCCGGGCGAGGAGCACTACTTGATCGGCGACCCCGCGCACCCCATTATCAACCTCTGGTTTCACTGCGCTGACGAGCGCCATCCTGATCAGCAGGCCTGATCATCAGGCCTGCTGATCAGCAGGGCGACGAACCCTGCGCTACAGGGGCCAGAGCAGCAGGACCAGCGGTATGCCTACGGCAATGATGATCAGCTCCACCGGTAGGCCCAGCCGCCAGTAATCGCCAAACTCGTAGCCGCCCGGCTCGAGCACCAGCACGTTGGACTGGTGGCCGATGGGCGTCAAAAAGGCGCACGAGCCGCCGATGGTGACGGCGATGAGAAAGGGGTCCAGCGATACGCCCAGACCCTGAGCTACACCGGCGGCGATGGGGGCCATCAGGACGACGGCGGCGGCGTTGTTCACCAGGTCCGAGAGGAACATGGTCACGCCAAGGGTCACGGCCACCATGGCGGCCGCCGACAGGTTGGCCCCCGCCCGCAGAATTTGATCGGCAATGAGCTGGGCACCTCCCGTCGCCTCCATGGCTCCTCCCAGAGGGAGCATGGCACCCAGCAGAACGACGATGGGCCAGTTAATGCTGCTATAGGCCTCACGCATGGTCAGCAAACGAGTCAGGACCATGGTAGCGGCGGCGGCCATCATCGTGATCTGAACGGGCAGCAGGCCCAGGGCCGACACGGCCATCGCAAGGGCAAAGATACCCGCGGCTAGCAGGATGCGTGAGGGACGCCCGACCTCGATTTCGCGTTCGGCCAGAGGCAACAGCCCCAGAGCCTGCAAGGTCTCCTGCATCAGGCCCCGATAGCCCTGCAGCAGCAGGACATCGCCGGTCTGCAACTGAATGGACGCCAGTTCGGCCCGCAGGCGGGCGCCACGCCGTGACACCGCCAGCAGATTGACGCCGTGGCGGGCACGCAGGTTCAGGTTGCGGGCGGTGCGCCGCACCATGCGCGAGTCCGGCGTGATCACCGCCTCGACCAGGGTGATCTCGTCAGACTGGAGGGCCTCTTCGCCCAACGGTCGGGCCTCGGCCAGCGTCAGCCCGGCATCGCGCACAAAGGTCGCGAGACCATCGGCGTCAGCGCGCACCATGAGGATGTCCCCGGCATGGATCGTCTGATAGCCGGTGGGGGCCGGCAGGCGCTGATCACCCCTGCGGATGCGTACGATAAGGACGTCGGCCTCGGTAATCTCGCGCAACTCTCGCACGGGCCTTCCGGCCAATTCCGAGTCGGCCGGTACGAGGATCTCGGAGAGGTACTCTTCGATGCGGAACAGGTCGCGGTTGCCGTCGCCCGTTCGGCGCACGGGCACCAATCGCCAGCCGATGAATGAGATGAACGCGACGCAGGCGACGGCAATGCCCAGGCCCAGGGGAAGGAAATCGAACATGCGAAAGGGCTCGCCCACATACTCGGCGCGCAACGTGGACATGATGATGTTGGGTGGCGTGCCGATCAGGGTCATCATGCCGCCAAAGTGGGCTGAAAAGGCCAGAGGCATCAGGTAGAGAGCTGGCGAGCGCTCGCTACGGCGCGCCACGCGAATGGTAACGGGCATGAACACCGCCAGTGCACCCACATTGTTCATGAACGCAGAGGCCACAGCTACCAAGCCACATAGGGCGACCAACTGTA
>SKRJ01000386.1 GCA_007118555.1 Anaerolineae bacterium
CTACCGCGGCTTTTTCCAGCACAACATCCAGGCCGACTGGGTCCACATTGACGATATTGGCGCCTACGGCCTGCTCTACCTGCCCTACCCCGTGATGCTGCCCCGCGCTGCCGTAGAGAGGCTCAGGGCGTGGGTGGAGGCAGGGGGCACGCTTATCAGCGAGGGCTGCCCGGGCTACTTTGACGAGCGCGGGCATGTGGACCCGCACCAGCCGGGGCAGGGGCTGGAGACGCTCTTTGGCGCTCAGGAATCGTATGTCGAGTTCACGCCGGACCTGCTGGACGACCTGATGTTCATGTCCCAGGGGCGTTGGGTGTATGGCGGCACCTTCTTGCAGGCCTATCGTCCCACCAGCGGCAAGAGCGCCGGCTGGTATGTGGATGGCCGCGTGGCCGTGGTAGATCACACGTATGGCAAGGGGCGCACGCGCCTCATCGGGACCATGCCGGGGGCGGGCGTGAGCGCGCATCCCGACGAGCCTGCGCCGCTCTTTGCCGAGCTGCTGCGCTGGGCCGGCGTCGAACCCCAGGTGCGCTGCAACGTCCCTGGCGTGCAGGCGCGGCTGCACGCGGGCGAGGGCGGGGCCTTTTTGTGGGTGGTGAACCCGCAACACGCCTCGGCCACCGTCGAGGTACGGCTGGGCGGTCGCTGGCAGGACCTGCGTCCCGCTGCGAGTCGCTGGGGCGAGGAGGCCGCCTGGGCCGATGGGGCCATTACCGTCACCGTGGGCGCCCGCGACGTCGCCATTATCGAGCTGGCGGCGCCATGAGCGCACCTGGGGGGCGTCTGGTCCGCCTGGCGGGCACGCCCTACGAGATCGGGGTGGCCATGGGGCGGCATCTCGGGCCACGGTTGGAGCGCAACATCGCCCGCTACCTCGCCGGTCGGGCTCCGCATGTTGCCTCGACCCCGGAGCGGCGCCGGGATGCGCTGAACTGGCTGCGCACGCTGCCCGAGCGCTACCAGCAAGAGTACGAGGGGCTGGCGGCGGGCGCCGGGCTGGCGCTGGAGCGGGTGGCCGAGTGGCCCTACATCGAGGTGAGCGACGCGGGCGGATGCAGCTCGGCCCTGGTCGAGCTCGATGGCCAGGTCTGGGTCGCCCGCAACAACGACTGGCTCCTGCCCGAGCTGTGGGGCTATGCCAGCGTCAAGGCGGTGCGCGGTCGGATCCCGGCCCTCACCTTTGGCATGGAGGGCGACGTTTTCAGCGGGACGGGGGTCAACCAGCAGCGCCTCTGGCTCCACCATCACTATTTGCCCGCCGTGGGCGCGCTGCCCGACGGGGCGCGGTGGCCCTGCCACGTCTGGCTGGTCGAGGCCCTGGAGACCTGCAGCAACCTTGCCGACGTCGAGGCGCTGCTGGCGTCGGTGCCTCGCGATGGCGCCATGCTGCTGTTTGCCGTGGACGGCAAGAACAACGCACGGGCGCTCTACCAGTGTGAGTACGCGAGCTACCGGGCCGTTGACGTAACCGAGCGCTGGCTGATGGGCGGCAACCACCGGCTGGTCGGCGAGGAGCATGGCGCGGACGCGGACAGCCAACGCCGTTGCGACCGCCTGCAGACGCTGGTGTCCACTCTGGACGAGGCGCAATCCGGGGCACGATCCCCGGCTGGGGCGTTGCGCAAGATCCTCGCCGACGACGGCGTCGAGGCCCGGGCGGGCGACAGCGTCACGGTCTATGCCAACGTGGCCTGCCCGGCCACGGGCGAGCTCTGGTACACCTGGGGCGGGCATCCCGCCGCGAGCGCCGGCCGCTGGGAGCGGCTGGAATGGCCCTGGCAGGATTGATCCCGCGTTGCACAACGAAAAGCGCCCTGGCGCTGAAAGGAAATACCATGCATCGTGATCCGGCCTTTTTTGAGCGTGAGGCCAAGCGGGTCGTCGGTGACGAGCCCTGGTTCGACAGGCCCATGCGTTGGGCCCAGTTGACCCTGGTCGAGAACGACCCAGGCCGCTACGATCCGGCCTTTTGGCTGGACTATTTTTCCCGTGTGCATGCCGATTCGGCCTGCCTCAGCGCCGGAGGCTGCGTCGCCTACTATCCCACGCAGGTGCCGTGGCACCACCGCAGCGCCTGGATGGGCGAGGACGACGATCCCTTTGGCGAGCTGGTGGCCGGCTGTCGCGCCCGGGACATGATCGTCATCGGGCGCACCGATCCCCACGCCATCCTCGATGACGCCGCCGAGGCGCACCCCGAGTGGGTGGCGGTGGACGCCGAGGGCCACCCCCATCGCCACTGGGCCGCCGCCGACCACTGGGTCACCTGCGCCCTGGGGCCCCATGCCGAGGAGCAGATGACGGCCATCCACCGCGAGATCGCGTCGCTCTACTGGGTGGATGGCATCTTTGGCAACCGCTGGGCTGGACACGGCATCTGCTACTGTGACTATTGCCGCGAGAGCTTTTTCCGGATCACGGGCATGGATCTCCCCACTGTCGCCGACGCCCGCCGCGACGACTATGCCGCCTATCTGCGCTGGCGCGAGGATCGCCTGTTCTCCCTGTGGGAGCTGTGGGACGCCGCCATCCGCGTCGTCAATCCCCAGGCCCGCTACATCCCCAACACCGGCGGCGGCGCCCTGAGCAGCCTGGACATGGCCCGCACCGGCGCCCGGGCCGACATCCTCTTTGCCGACCGGCAGGCCC
>SKRJ01000240.1 GCA_007118555.1 Anaerolineae bacterium
CGATATACACCATTGGCCACTCGAACCTCGCGCTGGAACGATTCCTCGACCTGCTAGAAGAGCACGGAATCGAGTGTGTCGTGGACGTCCGCTCTTATCCCCGCAGTCGGTATGTGCCGCACTTTGATCGCTATGCGCTGCAGGCGGCGCTCGAGCGCCGAGGCGTCGGCTACACCTTTATGGGCAAGCTGTTGGGGGGGCGCAGCCCTCATCCAGAGCACTATCCCGATGGAAAGCTGGACTATGCCCTGCTGGTGGCGAGCCCGGCCTTTGGCGCAGGGCTCGAACAGGCTGCCAGCAAGGCACAGGAACGCACCGTTGCGCTCATGTGCTCGGAGGAGGATCCCCTGCGTTGCCATCGCGGCCTCGTGATTGGCCGACGTTTTCACGAGAACGGCTGGGAGGTGCGGCACATTCGCGCCACGGGCGAGATCGAGACCCATGAAGACCTCGAGGATCGGATGCAGGGGAAGGATGGCGGCCTTCAGCTCGGCCTCTGGCAGGCTGCCCCCGATCTGAACGAGTCGTACCGAGCGCAGGGGCTCAGGATCGCGCCCGAATACCGACGCGATTTGCGCGTCAGGTCAGATGAGGAAAGGAACCTGTGACGACTCTCTACACCATCGGGTTTGCTGGCTGGGGCGCCGAGGCGTTCTTTACCGCGCTGCAGGAGGCTGGCGTCCGTCGCATGCTGGACATTCGCCTGAACAACAATTCGCAGCTCGCGGGCTTTGCCAAGCGCGACGACCTGCGCTACTTTTTGCGCGAGCTGTGCGACGCCGACTATGCCCACATCCCCGATCTGGCCCCCAGCAAGGAGCTGCTCAAGGGCTATCGTGATGGCAGCATCGATTGGCCGGGCTATGTCGAGATCTATACCGGGCTCCTGCAGGAACGCCGGGCCCTCGATCAGGTCAGGCTCTCCGATCTGGACGGCGCCTGCCTCTTGTGCAGCGAGCACGTCCCCGACCAGTGCCATCGGCGTCTGGTGGCCGAGGCCCTGGCCGAGCGCTGGCCAGCCCTCCAGGTGGTGCACCTGGTGTGAGGGCCGGCCCATGAGGTTGCGTGTCGGTCGACGCTAGCGGTTGTAGGCGAACACCGCACCGCGCACCATGTCCCACGCCTCGTCGCATGCCTCGAGCGTGTCATCGTCGAGGCACTCGCCGATGGCGGCCAGGTTGGTGCTGAGCTGCTCGGGCGTGCGCGCCCCCAGGATCACCGAGTCCACCACGTCCTGCGAGAGCACCCACTGCAGCGCCAACTCCACCATCGTCTTGTTGGCCTCGGCCGCAATCTGCGCCAGGCGCTCGATGGCGCGAAAGTTGGCCTCTTTGGCATAGCGCTCCCGGTAGGTGGTGTTCTCCCCAAACCGCGTGCCCTCCTCGGGATCGGCATCGGGCTTGTACTTGCCCGTCAGCATGCCGCCTGCCAGGGGGTTGTACACGGTGACCCCCATCTGGTAGGCGCGGCAAAAGGGCAGGGCCTCCTGCTCGATGCCGCGGGTCAGGATGTTGTAGGGCACCTGCGTCACCACGGGTGGCGCCCAATTGCTCACATCGGCAATGAGCCGCGCCTCACAGAGCTGCCACGAAGCATAGTTGGACATGCCCACGTACATCACCTTGCCCTGCTGCACCAGCGTGTCGATCGCCGAAAGCGTCTCTTCGATGGGCGTAGCATAGTCGGGCCGGTGCATGTACAGGATGTCCAGCCGGTCGGTGTTGAGGCGTCGCAGGCTGTCCTCGACGCCCCGCAGCACGTGCCAGCGGTGCAGCCCCACGTCGCGCTTGCGGTTGCCGCCCACATAGTTGGCCACCTTGCTCGCCAGAACGACGTCGTCGCGCCGGCCCTCGAGGGCCTTGGCCACGATCTCCTCCGAGCGGCCCCGGGTGTATACATCGGCGGTGTCGATCCAGTTGACCCCGGCGTCCAGCGCCATGTGGGTCATGCGGATGGCGGTATCCTCGTCGGTCTCGTTGCCAAAGGTCATGGTGCCCAGGCTCGCCCGCGAAACGGTGACGCCTGTGCCGGTAAGGGTTCGATATTCCATAGCGCTCCTATCGTGTAGCAAACATACGATACTACTATCCTACCCGCCGCCCGGCTCGGGCGCAAGCTCCCCCTCGCGATGCCTTGACGCTGCCCGTTATAGAGCACTAGAATGGCGCCACACATACCACCGTGGAGGCGCCCATGTACGACATACTGATCCAGGGAGGACGCGTCATCGATCCGGCCCACGATGTCGATGGTCTATTGGATGTAGCCATCAAAGGCGATAGCATCGTGGCCGTCGAGCCCGACCTGCCGCCCGAGGATGCCCGGCAGGTGCTGGACGCCACGGGGTTGCTGGTTACGCCGGGGCTGATCGACATGCATGTCCATGTGCACTGGGGTGTTTCCCACTATGGCATCGAGGCCGACCAGTGCTGCCTGGCCCGGGGCGTCACCACCGCCCTGGAGGCGGGCTCGGCCGGCGCCTACACCTACCCCAGCCTGAAACGCTGGGTCATCGATACGGCCCAGACGGAGGCCTATGCCCTGCTCAACATCGCCTATCTGGGCATGATCGGCGACCAGGTGGGCGAGCTGGAGGACGCCCGCTTTATCGACGAGGTCCTGGCCGAGCGGGTGGCCCGGGCGCCCGAGA
>SKRJ01000286.1 GCA_007118555.1 Anaerolineae bacterium
CTGCTGGGCGCTGGCGTCATCATAGGCACCATGCTGATCCTCTTTGTGCAGGCGCCTATCCTGCCCCTGCCTTTTATCATCGTGGCCGTCGAATCCGGCCTCTCGAGAATGAGCGACGTGCTTTCCAACTCGCTCATCCAGCTCAATTGCCGCGTCGAGTATCGCGCACGGGTCGACAGCCTGCGCAGCATCCTGCTCAGCACCTCGCGGCTCATCGTCGTCCCCATGGGCGCCCTGGTCGACGCCATCGGCCTGGTGCCGGTGATCACCGTGCTGGGCGCGATGATCATCGTCGCCCATCTCTCTGTAGGGCTCTTTCATCCCCCGCTACGCAGTCTGCGCTAGCCCCGTCAGGCGACGGGGATCTTACCATGCCCCGCAGCGCGCGCAGCCGCACCGAGGGGACTCCCTGCCTGCCTCGCAGCATTATGTCCACCAAGCTCTTGACGAATCGATCCATATGGTTGATACTATATTTACGTCTAGTTGAAGCATCCGACAAGGGACCTGCCCTGGACCACGCATGCTTGAGAATGCAAAACGGCGGCCAGGCACTCTACCCTATGGATTCGTACCGTGACACAATGCAGCACAAGCCCAACAGCCAGTGACAGTGGCCTACAACACGCCGACGAATACCTGACGCTGGCTCGCTGGATAGCCATAGCGATAGGGCTCATCGTCTCCACACTCCCTTCGGTAGGCGCATTGCCCTCGAGGATCTGGGTGCCGGTGCCGATCGCCTTTGGCGTCCTGTTCGCCGTCAACCTGCTGCTCTCGGCCTATGTGATCCTCAAGCGTCCCTTTGTCACAGGCGCCCCTTGTCTCCTCCTGGTCATTGATACCCTGCAGGCGGGTGTGGCTACGCTCCTGATCGGCGGCTACCTCAGCGCCTTTGTGGCGTTGTACATACTGCTCATCGCCGAGGCGGCCATCGCGTTGCCCACTCGTCAGGCCGCCGTCGCTCTGGTGGGCATCGGCGCGATGCGCGTCGTGACGGCGATACTCAACAACCCGTTGCACTGGACGCCTCTGGCAGCCGGCATCATAGTAGCCCAATTTCTTGTTCTCCTGCTGATTGGCGCATTGCTGCTCGTGTTCTTTAGCTGGTTGCGCAGTGAGCAACACACACGACGACTCGCCGAGGGGTACACAGGCAAACTTCGCATGGTCAATGATCTGCTCCTGTACCTGAACGACCCCGGTGTACCCCGGCAAGAGACCATGACCAAGCTTCTCCAGGCTGCGGGCGATGTGCTTGGCGCTCAGGTATCCATCGCAGCGCTCCATGATCCTGAGACCAGTCGCTGGGAGATCCTTACCAGCAGAGGGATGGCGCCTGCTCATCTGCAGGACCGGGATGTGGATTACTGGGGACAAAGGCTCGATCGGCAAGATCGCCTGACCATGGGCCCCGCTTATGATGGCACACGCCTGCCCCAGACCTGGTCCGAGCTTGGGGAGGGCATGCTGGCAGGCATACGGGTGCATCGTCTGCGCAAGGCCCAGCAGGGGGCGCTGATCATCGGGCGCCGGGGCCAGCCCCTGGACGACACCGAGTGGCTGCTCCTGCGTGCTCTGGGACGCGAGGCCGAGCTGGCCGCACGCAGCGCCTACGAGATCGAGTTGCGCGAGTCATTTCTCTCTGCCCTCGCCCATGAACTCTATACGCCCCTGACGGTGCTCAAATCGATGCTCCCGAATCTGCCAAACTGGGCCCAGATCTCTGGCCACAACCAGCAGGCGATCATCGACATGACCGAGCAGAATCTGGCTCGTCTGGAGCTATTGACCAGCGAGTTTCTCGACCTTGTCCGGTTCGAGTCGAACGAGAGCAAGCTACACCTCCAGCCCATCGCCCTGAGGGAGCGACTGCAGCACGTCCAGGAACGGCTCGAGCCCCTGTTCGTGAGCAAGCAGCAAGAGTTTATCGTGGATCTGCCCGCGACTGTACCCATCGTACAGGCAGATCGACGCTGCCTGGATCGCGTCCTCTCGAACCTGCTGCACAACGCCTACAAGTTCACACCGCCAGAGGGCAAAATACGCATCCAGGGCCATCCGGACGGGCCATGGCTACGCGTCTGTGTAGAAGACAATGGCCCTGGCGTCTCGGCCGCGACCAGAGAGCATCTCTTTGAGGAGTTTCGGAACAGTCCGAGTGCGTTGAAATCGGACGGCGTGGGGCTGGGCCTGCACATCTCGCGCAAGCTCATCACGCTCCATGGTGGCAGCATCTGGTATGAAGAGCGCCCGGGCGGCGGAAGCCGCTTTTGGTTTACCCTGCCCATGATGAACGATACAGAAACGAGATCAAGTGACCACAGTTTTGATCATCGATGATGAACCCGATGTAACACGCGCCGTATCCCTGACCATCGAGCTCCAAGAGCCCAGTTGGCAGGTGTTGGTGTCGCATCATGGCGAAGAAGGACTGCTGCTCCTTGAGGAGTCCTCGCCCGATGCGGTCCTGCTCGACCTGCAGATGCCCGATCAGCATGGGTTCAGAGTGCTGGAGCGCATCCGCCTGTTCTCCGATGTGCCCTTGATCATCCTGACCGTGCGCGACGACGAGCTGGACAAGGTGCGTGGGCTCCAACTGGGCGCCGATGACTATATCGTCAAACCGTTTGGACACCTC
>SKRJ01000096.1 GCA_007118555.1 Anaerolineae bacterium
CAGGCCCACACCATGATAACGACAACCCCCACGCCCACGAGAGACGCAATCAGCATCAGCATGCCAAAGGACGGCTCCCTGAGCTTGCGCCAGGGGCCCTGCTCTGGCTCAAACCTATCGTCCTCTGGGAGGGGTCCGATATGGAATCGCATGGTGCCTCCTTTGCAGTCTCGCAGCACGACGGGTCTCATCCTATATGCGATGTCGCCGGCCCGCAAGCGACTCAGTCCGTCCCGTCCTGCTCGATCTTGGCGGGGATGCTCCTGCTCGCCACGAAAAAGAACACGCCCACGACAGCCACCGCCGTAGCCGCCACACGAAAGAGGACCGCCGCGCCGGCAGCGTCATACAGCACGCCGGCGACCAGGTTGCCCGTGCCCACGCCCAGCCCCCACACCACCGCCTCCAGCAGGGCCTGCGTCGTGGCGCCCATGGAATCTGGGGCGGCGCTCCGCGTATAGTCCACCGCCGCAATCCACATGCCCGAAAGAGCCGGCCCCTGGAACACCTGCACCAGCAGAATCACCGAGGGGTCGGGCGCCAGGCCATAGCCCAGCAACAACAGACAGGTGGCGCCCAGGGAAAAGAGCAGGGTACCCCGGCGGCCGAGAGATTGCAGGAGAGAGTTGCCAAAGAAAAAGATCGGCACCTCCGAGACAGAGGCAATGGCGACCGAGAGCCCGATCACGCCCCGGGTGGCCCCCAGATCATCCAGGTGTACTGTGAGAAAACCAAAGCCCGTGGCACGGGCCGCCATCTGCACGAACACCGTCACAAAGACAATGATCAGCCAGCGCCTCTGCATCAGTACGCGCACCGCCGCGCCATAGGGGATGCGAGCCGGCGGCGACTCGATGGGCATGCGCAGGGCGATCAGGAGCGTCACGACCATCATGACGAAAAAGGCATAGAACGACCAGGAAAGCCCCATCCACTGGGTGAGGTAGCCTACGAGGGTGCCCATCAGGCCCCAGCCCACCGCGCCCCACACCCGCTGTCGCCCATAGAGCGCCCGGCGCTCACCCAGCAGCGATAGCGTCGTATGATCGATCAGCGCGATAGAGGGCGCGGTAAAGAGGGTGTTGAGCACGGCAAAGAGCAGCAACAGGCGCACGTCGCGCGCCAAAAAGATGCCCAGCACGCACAAACAGACCCCGCTGATGGTGATGGCCATGATGCGTTTGTGCTGGCGCAGGATGTCGGCCACGGCGCCCCAGAGTGGGGCCGCGATGAGCGTCATAAAGGGGGCCACGCCAAAGAGAAGCCCGATCTGCCGTCCTGTCAGTCCAATGTCGAGATAGTGCAGCGGCAGATAGGGGATCAGAGACCCCATGGCCCCAAACCAAAAGAAATAGGCCGCCTTGACGATGGGAAACAGGTGCCCATTCGTTACCCGGATGGCGCGTTGCTCGGCAGTACGGGCACCCTCTGCGGGGCCACCCCCCGATAGGCGACTCGAGCGCATCATCTGCGGTCCACGATTCACATGCCGTCTCCTAACAACGAACGGTGTCCGATATCGGCCGATCAGCCTCCTGCAGCGGGCAATGGCTCTGCCGCGACCCGAGCGATAGCACGCAGGTTCGCCGTCGGCGTGGCAAGCGGTATGGCGCACTCGGGGCCAATGACCCGCACGCCGGCCTGTTGCGCATACCGGGCCTGGGCCAGGACCTCGTCCGGCGTGCCGTGCAGCAGCACCTCCGGGTTGTTGACGTTGCCCATCAACGAGATGCGCCCCGCCACACGCTCCGTCGCATCCTTGGCATCCACCCGCGAATCAAAGTGAAAGCAATCGAACCCCGAGTGACAGATGTCGTCGAGGCGATCCAGCGTATTGCCGCAGATGTGCAGCACCGTGGGGCAGCCCAAGCGCTGGGTAATCTGTTGGTGATGAGGCAACAGGAACTCGCGATACATGGCCGCGCTGATCAGGTCGCCCGTCGCGTGATCCGCAACGCACAGCAGATCGGCGCCCGCCTCGATCTGGGCTCGCCCAAACAGCACCGTGATCTCTTGCAGAGCATCCAAAAAGCGGCGCACACGCTCCGGATCGGTGAGCGTCTCGCTCAGGAAATCCTGGATGCCGTGCAGATGGTATGCCAGGGTCCACGGCCCCATCACCTTGCCGACGATGGCCACCCGGTCGCCATACTGGGCGCGCAGAATGCGGGTGGCATCCAGGATCGCGCGAATGGGCGCCCGCTCAGAAAAGTCCGCCGGGATCTCCACCTGCTCCGGATCGGACCAGATGGGCGCCAGCGATACGCGCATATTCTCCCTGTCACCCCAATCCATGGCACAGCCCAGCGCCGCGGCCTCCGCCGAGACGCTGGCATAGGGCAGGATGGCATCATACCCCAGGATCGTGTGGGCGCCGGCGGCCAGTTGCGCCATCGCGCGCCCAGCCAGGTGCGCATCGGGAAAGAACGCCCCGGTGGCCTCCATCTGCTCCACGTTCACCACCGAGGTCACACTACCCACGGGCGCCTGATCGACACGGCCGCCCAGAATGCCCGCCAAGAACCGGCGCTTGGGCGTCATACGATATACTGTTTCCATGCGTCAACCCTCCACCCTCGACAGGGGCCCTCTACCAAACATCGCCGCCGGACACGAGCCAACGATCCCTGGTAG
>SKRJ01000199.1 GCA_007118555.1 Anaerolineae bacterium
ACGAGGATCGTTACGGCAAGTATGATGTGGTAGTGGCGGGCGGCGGTCTGGCCGGAGTGACGGCCGCCGTGGCGGCGGCGCGGGGCGGCGCGAGTACGCTGCTGGTGGAAAAGGGCGGCTTTCTGGGCGGCCTGGGTGTGGTGGGCGCCACGGGATGGCACAGCTTTTTCAACATCTTTGATGTGCCCCCCGGCTACGAGCGCCAACGGGTCGTGGCGGGCATCGCCCAGGAGCTGGTGGACCGCATCGAGGCGGCGGGCGGCGGGCTGGGGCACATTCACATGGAGCGCGGTGGCGATTTCGTCAGTATGCTGACGCCCGTCGAGCCCGAGGTGGCCAAATCCGAGCTGTTCAACCTCTGCCGCGAGGCGGGGGTCGAGCTCCTGCTGCACACCGGCATCGACGAGGTGCGCACCGATGGCGCCGGCAGGATCACGGGGCTCGTACTGTGGAACAAGACAGAACGCTCCCTCGTGCGCGCCACCCAGGTGGTGGACTGCACCGGCGATGGCGATGTGGCCGCGGGCGCGGGCGCCCCCTACGAGACGTTCGGCCCCGACGACCATGGGGCCTATGCCGCCGGCTTTACCTTTCGGCTATGCAATGTGGACCTGCAGGCCCTCGAGGCCGACCTGGAGGCCAAAGGGCTGATCACCCAGGTAGCCCACGCCGTCAAGCCGGGCACCTACGAGCCCGATCTGGTGCGGCTGGGGATCGACATGCGCAAGCTGCAGGCCCAGGGCGCCAGGGACATTCCCGGCTACTTTTTGTCGTCGTCACTGCGCCCGCGCGAGATCACCTACATGAACTGTATCAACCACGGCCCCAACGACGGCATGAGCGCCGAGATGCTCACCGAGGCCGAGATTGCGCTGCGGGCGCGTATGTTCGAGGTCGCCGACTTTTTCCGGGAGAGCTTTGCCGGATGCGAGCAGTGCTATGTGGCGGGGCCCGCCCCCTATGCCGGGCAGCGTCGTGGCCTGGCCATCCACTGCGACTATGAGCTGACCGAGGAGGACTGCACCGAGGGCCGCCAGTTCGACGACCAGATCGGTTGCTTTTCCTTTATCGACAACAATCGATACTTTGTCCGCGATGGCGGCGCCTACGGGATCCCTTATCGGGCGCTGCTCCCCCAGGGCGTCGACGACCTGCTCATCGCCGGGCGCATGATGACCGTGGACCTGGTGGCCCACAACAGCACCCGCAACACCGTGTGCTGCATGGTGGCGGGCCAGGCGGCGGGCACGGCCGCGGCCATGGCCGTAAAAGAAGGCCTGACGCCGCGCGCCGTGGACGTGCCCACGCTGCAGGCCCGATTGCGTGAGGCGGGGGCCCTGCTGGAGCCTGTGCCCGATCCGCTGTAGGCATCGCGGTCCGGGTTCGTTATCCATCTTGGTGCATTAGCGTCGGGGCCACGTCCCCGGAATCGTCAGGCAACTCGTGACGCGACGAAAACTGAAACGCCAGTTGGGACTGCTACAGGTGGTGATGCTGGGCACGGCGGGCACTCTGGCCGCCGAAATCTTTGTGCTGACGGGGCACGCCGCCGCGCGCTCTGGCAGCGACACGATCCTGGCTCTGCTGCTGGGCGGCCTGTTGAGCTATACCATCGCCCTCAACTACTGCGAGCTCGCCACGACCTATCCCGTGGCCGGCGGCGCCATGAGCTATGTGCGCGAGAGCTTTGGCAGCGGCACCCTATCGTTCCTCGTCGGGTCCATGGACTGTGTGTCCAGCACCTTTTACGCGGCCCTGTCGGCCGTGGGCTTTGCCTACTCATTGCGCGTATTCGTCCCGGGTCTGCCCACCCTGCCGGTGGCCGCGCTGGTCATTCTGGTGTTTGTGGTACTCAACGTCTTGGGCGTGAGCCGTGTGGGCAATCTGCAGATCGTGCTGGGGGGCGCGCTCCTGGCCGTGTTTGCGGCCTATATCATCGTGGGCCTGATTCAACCCCAGGGCTTTAGCTGGAGCACCTATGCCGCCGCTAACGCGCACTTTGCCGACCAGCGCATGATTCCGCGCATGGGGCGCCTGTTCGTCACCATCGCGCTGGTATACAACGCCTATGTGGGGTTCGAGGTGATCGCCGACGATGCCGAAGAGATCCGCGACCCGGACCGCAATATCCCCGCCGGCATCCTGATCAGCCTCACGGTTTGCACCATCGTATATGTGCTCACCTCGTTCGTCACCCTGGGTACGCTGCCCATGAGCGAGCTGGCAGGCTCAGAGACCGCCCTGACCGATGCGGCGCGGCGGTTCATGCCGGGCTTTGGGGCGCCACTGATGGCTGTGGCGGGGATGGTAGCGACGCTCACCTCGGTCAACAGCGCCATGCTCAGCGCCAGCCGCGAGGCCTTTACCCTGAGCCGGGATGGTGTGTGGCCGCGGGCCTTTTCGCGCCTGAGTCGCGTTCGGACGCCCCACTTGGCCATCATGACCATCGGCGCTCTGACGGTCATGATAACGTTCAGCCAGCAGGTGGACTTTTTGAGCTATATCTCGGCCGCCGGGTACCTGTTCGTCCTGTTCTGGGGCAACCTCTCCCTCATCCGGCTGCGACGCCAGTTTCCAGACCTGCGGCGCCCCTTTCGGGTGCCCGCCTTTCCCGCCACTGTATATGCGGCGGGTATCGTGTGCATCATCCTCATCGCCTTTGCGGCGCCACTGGCCCTGGCCTTTGGTGCAGGCGTACTGGGCCTCTTTGCGGCGGCCTATGCCCTGCGCCACCCCATCGGGAGGGCAGTGGCCGCATACCGCCAGGACACTGTGACGCATGACGATTGCATCGTGGTAGCCGCCGACAATCCGGACACGGCGCAGAGTCTGGTGCATATCGCCTCGATCCTCGCCCAAGGTGACTCGGACAGCTATGTGTGCGCCCTTGCGGTGCACGAGGTGGCAGCTCCCGCACCGACGCGGGCTCATACGAGGCGCGCGCGCGGACCCGCGGATGTATTCGGCCCGGTGTATCGAGAAGCGCAGGCCCGCAACGTCGCCTTTTACATCAAAGCGCGCGAGGCGCCCAGCGTTCACGAGGGCATCCTGGCTGAGCTCGCCCAGCGCCAGAATGTGCGCCTCCTGCTGGCGGGCTGGCCCACCCCGCTGGACCCATTGCGCCTGGGCGCCAATCCGGTCAAGCGCGTGCTCCAGCATGCCCCCACCCACGTGGCCGTGCTGCTGGATCGCGGGCTGGGCCCAATCCAGCGCATCCTGGTGCCCGTGGGCGGCGCGCCCCACTCGCGCCTCGCCATTCACCTGGCCCAGGAGATCGCCCTCTCCACCCGCGCCCAGATCACGGCCCTGCGGGTAATCAGCCCCAGCGTCGAGAGCGATGACGAGGAGGACAATCTGGCCATCCTGCAGGACATACTGGAGGACGAACTGGGCCAGCCGCCGCCCGTCTGGAAGCCTCAGCTCGTGCGGGCAGCCACGGTGGCCGATGGCATCTTGGAGGAGAGCACCCACACTGCCTATGACCTGGTGGTGATCGGCGCGTCGGAGGAGTGGCCCCTGAGCACCCGGTTCTTTGGCGCCGTCGATGACTGGATCGCCGACAAGGTGCCTTGCTCGGTGCTGCTCTGTCGCCGTCACGAGTCGCTGGCGCTCTCCTGGGTGCGCCGTCACTTCCGGTTGCTCTATGGCGAGCACCAAACTGTGCCAGACGCTGCATCCCAGGGTAACATGCATCGAGCCCGCCGGAGAGACAAGTCGCAATCAGAATAACCTCGGAGGTACACCCATGACCCTCAACCTCGGCCCTGCACACCATGCCCTCCTGATGGGCTGGCTGGCCCAAGAGGCTGTACGCGTTCTCGGCCCCATCCCATCGGACGACCTGCTGCGCGATGCCGTGCGTCGCTATGGCCAGGAGCGAGGCAGCCGCATGGCGCAACGCGCTCTGGCGCGAGGCCACACGCTGAGCTGGACAAGCTTTATGGCCTACAAGGAATGGTCGGCTCCTGATCACCCCCACAGCAGCGAGACGCTGGCCACGACGCCACACTGGCGGATGCGCGTGACACGGTGCCCCTGGAACGACGCCTGGCAAGCAGAGGGCCTTGGCGCCTATGGCCGCTACTATTGCCGCGACATCGATCTGGCCGTTGTGCAGGGCTTTAACCCTGCTCTTGGGCTCTCGGTGGGGCATACTCTGCCAGAAGGGAGCGAGGGCTGCGAGTTTGCCTATACCGAGTATACTCTGGACTCGGAAGAGGAAGTGCGTCTGGATGCGCTACGGGGCCAACTGGGCGACAAGGTGGTCATGCCGTGGAGCTACCACCTGGGACATCTCTACTGGACTGTGCGTCGCGTCTTTGAGGAGCACACGGGCGCTGCCGGTCAGGCCATCGCAGAGAGGGCCCTCAGGAGATGGGAGGAGCGTTTCGGGACCGAGGCAGCCGACACGATCCGAGGCCATGAGAAGACCGATTGGAGGACGCCCCCGGATCGCGAGTCGAAAAGTTCCTCTTGTGAGGAGTGATTCCGATGGGAGCTAATGGGCTGTCTTCTTGCGCTTGAACCACCCTAGCAGTGCGCTCCGAGTGTCGGCAGGTTGCTCCTCGCCACTCTTCTCAGATCCATGACCGGCGTCATCTATGGATCCCTGACCGTTACCATCACTCTGATCGTCCCTATAGCGATAGTGATAGTAGCCATAGCCGTAGCCATAGCCGCTGTCCCGAACACTCGCCCGGTTGAGTACGGCGCCGAGCAGATTGGCCTGGGCGCGCCGCAGTTGCTCGGCGGAACGCTCCACCGCCCGCCGATGGGTCTGCCCCGAGTCGGTGACCAATAGCACGCCATCTACACGCGATCCCAGAATGGCTCCATCGGTGACCACCAGTGTTGGGGGGCTGTCAAAGACGATCATGTGAAAACGCTTCTTGAGCTCCTCGATCATCTGGATCATGCGATCGGAACCAAGCAACTCGGAGGGGTTCGGCGGGATGTCGCCCGAGGTCAGCACCCACAGGTTCTCCACCTCAGTCTGCTGCACATGCTCCATAATGCTGGCACTGTCTCCCATGATTGCGTCGGTCAACCCGTGGAGGTTGGAAAGCCGAAAGACGCGGTGCTGCACCGGGCGCCGGAGGTCCGAGTCGATCAGCAGCACACGCTGCCCAGCCTCGGCGAACACCACCGCCAGATTCGCAGCCGTAACGCTCTTGCCTTCGGAGGGGCCGCCGCTGGCCACCATCAGACTCCGTAGCGGCCTATCGACAGAGGCAAAGCGGACACCGGTTCGCAATCCTCGAAACGCCTCGGACGCGGGAGAGAGGGGATCGATGATGGTGATCAACTGCTCTGGATATCGTTGGCCCGGCAGGCGCGCAATGGAGGCCATGACGGGGACCTGGGCCAGGCGGCTGACCTCTTCGGCGGAGCGCACGCTGTGGTCGAGGTACTCGATGAAAAAGATGCCGGACAGGGCCAAGAGCAAGCCGATGGCGCCAGAACCGGCTACCGTTGCCAACACCCGCGGGCTAATGGGAGCCATGGGCAGCGTAGCCACTTCGAACATCTCGATCCGGTTGGCGCCGCCCTGGATGCTGGGCAGGAGCTGCGCATAGGTATTCTGATAGCCGGCGCGCTTGGCTTCCAACGCCTGAATATTGGCCTGGTGCTGTTGTATGGCGCGGGCGCTGTTGGATTGCTCCAGCCGCGCCTGTTCGAGCCGGATCTCCTCGCCAGCCTGCTCGATTTTGGCCTCGAGGTCGGTTATCTGAGCGCGAATGAACTGGCGCCTTTCATCCTGGCCAGGGTCCGCAGCGGGGCTCTGCAGAATCAACTGCCACGCGATCTCGTCCGCCAACAGGCGGGCGCGCTCCGGTTCGGTGTCTCGTACACTGATCTCGAGCAGTTGCGTTGCGGGCACGGTGCGGGCTGTCACATTCGCTGGCGAGGGCACATAGCTCAGGCCCAGACTCTCCGCCGCCGCCGAAAGAATAGGCCGACGCCTGACCATCTCACGATAGGTCTCGGCCAGTTGTTGGCTGATGAAAAAATCCTGCCCAGTGGGATTGACCTGCTCGAGCGCCTGCCCAACAATCACCGTCGAGGTCGCCTGATAGATGCGCGGCATGCGCATGGTGCCGAGGTAGGCCGAGACCATGGCGACGACGGCACAAGCCGCGACCAGCCACCACCAACGACGGATTATCACCGCATATTGGGACAGATCAATCTGCTGCTTGTCGATATCGCTATTCATCTTTACCTCTATGGGTTGCTGTAGAGCTACCCACGCCTAGCCGCGGATCGTGGCCACGGTCGATGAGCGTCCGGAAGCTACAGACGTACAATAGCATGACAACCTACAAGGGTCAACCGTACGCCAGCCAGGGCATTCTGGAGCGTACGAGCACACTGTGTCCGACAGAGATGGACACGACATGGTCCGCATCGGGCCAACAGTGCGTCCTTGGGCGTCCTCCCGCGGCCGGCCCGACATGGCCTCGGGGCATGGCGGCGAGATCATTCATGCTCAACACACTACGATGACGGTCTATTCACCCATGCCCAATACGTCCTGGCAGTAACGGACGCTGCGCTCGACGTCATAGCGCTGTTGCGCCACCAGCGCCGCGGCATACTCCTCGGGCACCTCCTCGTCACGCGTCACGGTGACCATGGTGCCCATGTAGGGCAGACCCCGGCGCACCAGACGCTCGAAACGGGCAAACTCGGCGGCGCGTCCCTCGGGAAAGGCCTGCCAGTACTCGGCCTCCAAATAGTTCAGCACACGCGGCGGCGATCCGGTGAGGATCTCGAGCACGAACGGGACGTCCGGGCAGAGCTCACGATAGCGCGCAGCCACCTCGGCGATGCCCACATTGCCATCGCCCATAGCGACCCACTGGGCTGCTGCCCCTGATGGATGCGGCCACACCACAGTATCGCGGATGTGGCTGGCAATCAGATAGGGCGCCAGGTACTCTAGCGTCACCATGGGATCCTCATGCAGCATCAGGGCGTTACCGGTGTCCAGCAAGGCCCCCACATAGTCGGCACCCGCCTCCTCGATGAGGGCGCGCATCTCCCAACCCTGCAGGTCGCCGTGGGTCTCTACCGCCAGCTTGACGCCCAGCTCGAGAGCCTGTCCACGCACCGCCTTGCACGTGTCGATCACATTGGCGATGTGGGTTGCCAGAGGCGTGGATGTGCGCCGCTCCTGGGCGCCTCCCAGCAGACAGCGCAGGATGGGCGAGCCCAGCACGCTGGCCACATGCAGGCCCCAACTTGCCTGCTCGACGGCGGTGCCACGTTCGTGCCGAAAGCCGGGCGACGACTCGCATATGCTGCCGATACCAAACTCGACGTCCAGCCCCAGGTCGGCAGCATGGGCCCGCACCTCCCGCAGATGCTCGTCGTCGAACTGCTGGAACGACTCGGTGCCAAAGTGGGCCACGTTCAGCCCCAGGCGCTTGCAGTAGTCAAGCTGCTCGAACGGCGTCCAGCCCTGGGAGCGCAGGCTATAGAGATCCAGGCCCACCTTCATGGGTACCTCCTTGGTGCGGATCATGAACCAAGCCAAGTATGTTCCAGGGAGAAGCGGTTGTCAAGGCGTGTAGCGCACTGGAGCGTGAGACCGGAGCCGGGTACATGGACATGGTCCAGACATGCGCCCTGGGTTCCCGACCCAGACGCATCACATGTCGGGCAAGAGACTGCTATAATAGAGGTACAGCCAAACAGGGCACAGGCCCCATCGTTTCCGTCGAGGCCTGGGCCGCTAGGAGGTACCCATGCCAACCGAAAATCGTATCACGCTCGAGACCGGTGTAACGCTACCCTACGCCGTACAGGGTGACCCGGACGGCACCCCTGTGCTGCTCTTGCACGGCTTTGCAGCCACATGGCGCGCTTTCGAGTCGCTCCTGCCGCACCTGCCCGATCACCTGCGGGTCTGTGCGCCCACCCTGCGTTATTTCCCCGGCGCCACCGTGCCGCAGGAACCCTTTCACATTCGGCACCTGTCTGACGACCTCCCTGCCCTCATGGCAGAACTCGATCTGCAGAAAGCCGTCGTTGTGGGCCACTCCATGGGCAGCGCGGTGGCACAGCGCTTTGCCATCGACCATCCGCAGATCACCCGCGGCCTGGTGTTGGTGGGCGGGCGTCCCGAGTCGCCGGGCGATCCTGGCGTGCACGAGCTCTGGGAGACCACGATCTCACACCTCCAAGACCCGATCGATCCCGAGTTCATTCGCGCCTTTATCGATGGCACCTTGGCACAGCCGGTGCCCGACGAGGTGCACAAGGTCGAGTTGGAGGATGCCGGCGCGGTGCCGGCCCGGGTCTGGCGCGAGGCATTCGAGGCCCGCCTGGAGTTGGACCTGGCCAGCGAGCTGGATCGCATATCGGCCCCCACGCTGATCGTGTGGGGTGACCAGGACACCCACGCGCTGCGCGAGGAGCAACAGGCCATGCTGGACGCCATGCACGATGCGCGGCTGCTCGTCTATGAGGGCGCGGGCCACAGCCTGCACCTCGAGGAGCCTGCCCGCCTCGCAGCCGATGTCGCGGCCTTTGTCGAGGAGTTGGAGCGCTAGACGGTGTATGGGGCAAGGGGCCCTGCAGGCGTCCCTTGACCCACGTCTACGCATGCATGTCACGCGGTATGTCCCCCCTGTTCCGTCACAACAGGCACGACATCGAGTCGAAGTTTCACCGCCGAGTAGGCGGCGCTCTGGTCCGGCCTGTGTTTGACCCTGCCCGATACCTCCACATCGACCACGAGCCTCTACTGCCCGGCTCTGATGCTAGGCTCACCTCCTTTTGCGCCCGTGCGACGCGTTCCGGCTGTACGCCTGACTTGCCGAACAGCGTCGCACTCGCTATATTGGGCTCCTGTCATGGCCACATACGAGGCGCGCTGGCAGAGCGGTTGCAACCATAATCAGAGTCGACAGTGATAGCGCGGAAAGGATCCCTGTGAACACGGAACCGGTCAGGAGGACGGGCTGCGGCCGCAGGCTGCTGTATGGCATCCTGGCGTTGCTGGCGGTGTTGGTCGTCGTGGTTGCCCTGCTGGCGATCACGTCCCGCAGTCCGGCACGGCGCGAGAGCCTCTATCTCACCATGTCGGATGGTACGCAGATCGCGGCGGATGTGTGGTTGCCCAACAACCTGCGTGCAGGGCAGACGGTGCCCACAGTGCTACGCGCCGTCCGCTATTGGCGCGGCTATCAGCCTGGCCCCGTGGCCCCCATCCTGCGCCTGGTGGGTCTGATGGACATGGACGCCGAGCACACGCGCTGGGCCGAGGCTGGCTATGCCCACGTGATCGTCGATGTGCGGGGTAGTGGCGCCTCGTTCGGCCAATGGCAGATCCCCTGGTCCGCCGAGGAAACGGCCGATCTGGGAGAGGTGGTCGATTGGATCGTGGCCCAGCCCTGTTCCAACGGCCGGGTAGGAGCCTATGGTGTTTCGTACGATGGCAACACGGGCGAGATGCTCGCCTCCCTCGGCCATCCCGCTGTCAGGGCCATTGTCACCCAGTATGGCGACTGGGATGTGTATCCCTATCTGTTGTGGCCGGGTGGCGTGTACAACCGGTGGTTCCTCGAGTCGTGGCACGACTTTACCAGTGGCCTCGATGCCAATGACGTGTGCATCCTGGCCGAGTTCGTGGGCGAGCCCTGTGACGAGATCCGCTATGTCATGGAGGGGGTCCGGCCCGTCGACGATGACACCGATGGGAGCCAGCTCGCTGCCGCGGTTGCGAGCCGGGTGCTACCGGATCTACGCAGCATTGGCCAGAACATCGAGTTCTCCGACGACGAGTGGGGCACGACGGGCCTGACGCTGGGCGACGTGTGCCCGTTCAGCGTGCAGGAGGCCATCGAGGCCTCGGGCGTCCCCATCTATGTGTGGGCGAGCACCCTGGACAATGCCGTGGTCGAGGACGCATTGAGCCGCTTCTTGACGCTGAACAACCCGCAAAAGCTCATCATTGGCCCGTGGAGTCATGGCGGCGGGCAACACGCCGATCCGTTTCTGGCCCCCGATGCGCCTGGCGATCCGACGCCAGACGAGCAGTTCCAGATGGTGGTCGCCTTTTTCGATGCCTACCTCAACGACGAGCCCGCGCCCGAACCCGAGTTTGGGATCACCTACTATACCCTCGGCGAAGGGGTCTGGCGGACGACCGA
>SKRJ01000074.1 GCA_007118555.1 Anaerolineae bacterium
CAATCGCGCAGAGCGGGCCAACCGTGGCCGCGCAAGAGGCGCAGACAAGCGCCCCTGAGCGGCGAAGCAAGCGCCATGGCTCGGGGGCGCTGTAGCGATTTCGGTGGGTTCGGCAGCCGCCTAGCGGGCCAGGCCGTCCTCCCGCTCAAAGAACTCTTCTTCCAGGGAGGCGAGCGTCTCATCGGCCTTGACGGCGGCGATGAACTCGACCAACGTGTCGACCAGCAGCTCGCGCAGTTGCTGGCCCTTTTCCGCCGTGGCGGTGCGGGCATCGCCGGCATAGTGCTCGGGGTGGTTCGCGTACCAGCCCGCCCCCGACATGTTGCCCGGCAGATGCGACAGCCGCCCCAGCGGCAGGGCCGGCTCATCGGGCACCCGCTCCATGTGCACCAGCTCGGGGTGGTTGGCCAGCGACACGCTGGTCTCGCACTCGCAGGCGTGGCCGTGATAGTCGGTGTCGGTGATGGCCGCCCAGGCCTCTTCGCGTTCGGGCGTCAGCCTGCCGGCGACGTACACCGAGTAGGATTTTTGCTCCCAGAGGGTCGTCTCGGCAAGAAAGGGGATCAAGTGACGGTTACCGCCGTGGCCATTGACGATGATGATCTTGCGGAACCCGTTGCGCCCGATCTCGTCCAGCACCCCCTCGAGCAGAGCCAGCATGAGCTTGGGCTCGATGGTAATGGTGCCGGGAAAGCAGCGCGCCTCATAGATCTGGCCAAAGTAAAAAGGCGGAAAGACGACGGCGGGCTCCTGCTCGGCGGCCATACACGCGATCTTGTGCACGTTCAGCGTGTCGGTACCCAGGGGCAGGTGGTCCGAGTGCTTTTCGATGACGCCCATGGTGAGGATACAGGTCTCGGTCTCTGCCACGGCGTCTCGAAAATCTGCCCACGTAAGCTGTTCCCACTGCATGTTGGCTCCTCCTTGTTGTGCGGTGAATCTGCCGCATTCTAGCCGAGGAACCAGCCTGCTGTCGAGCGTGAGGGATCCGCCTTACTCTTGCGCAGCCGCCTTGGGCAGGCGCGTGCCCAGCAGCACGAGGGTGGCCACCATAAAGAGCCCGGTGATAAGGTATAGCAGCGGCGCCATGCCCCACCGATCATAGAGGGCGCCGGCGATGAGAGGGGCCAGCGCCGCCATGGCAAAGCGCGTGAACGAGAGCACGCCCAGGGTGGTGGTGGCCGTGCCATGCCCCACCAGATCGAGGGCCGCCGCTGACAGAATCGAATAGTCGCTGCGCAAGGCCACACCCAACAGCGCAATGATACCCGTCAGAGCCAGGCCACGGCCGTAGAACACGAGCCCCAAGGACAGCAGCGCCGACGTAAAAAAGAGAGGAACCAGGATCACCTTGCGGTTCCAGCGATCCGAGAGGTAGCCAAAGAGGGGACTGACGACGATACCCAGGGTAAAGAGCAGCCCCAGATGCAGGCCGATGGCCTGGGCATCAAAGCCCAACTCGTCGGCCAAATAGAGGGGCAAAAACGTGGTAAAGATCTGGTAGCACATGCCGTGCAAACCCGAGACGATGTTGATGCGCCAGAGCGCCGGCGTGCGCATCAAGGCCACCGCCTGTCGCAACTGGACGCGCAGCCCACCCGTAGCGCGTACGGTCTCCTCTTGCGGGCCGACGTCCCGCAACGCCCACAGCGTCACGAGAGCCAAAAGTAGCGGCACCGCAGCGTACAGGCTCAAGACGCCCCGCCACGATAGATACGCCAGCATGAATCCGGTCAGCACCGGCCCCAGCACGTCGCCGGCGCTACCGCCAATACCATAGATGGAGAGGGCCGTGCCGCGTCGCTCGCTATAATGGTACGAGAGGGCGGCCATGGAAGGCAGATGCCACACCGAGGCCGAAATGGCGACGACCATCATAGCCGCCGCGAGCACGGCAAAGTTGGCCGATAGCGCCACCCCGATCCAGCCCAACGCAAAGGCGCCCAGGCAGAGGGCCATGACCCGCCCCCAATGCCGCTTGTATCGATCGCAGACGATGCCCCCCGGCAGCGCCGAGACGCCCGAGGCGATCTCGCGCACCGACATGAGCGCGCCCACCTGCAGCGCATCAATGCCCAGCGCGTCTCGCAGGGCGGGCAGGATCACGAGAAAGCTCTGGTGCATAAAGTGCGACACCGTGTGGCTTACGGTGATGCTGCCCAGGATGATGCCGCGCCCCTGCGGACGGTCAACGGCTCTCTCTGCCGAACGGGTATCGGCCAGCTCACGCATGCTTTCCTGCCTCATAGATAGACCCCCTCACGGGGGCCATGGTAGTTTACGTTTGCCCTCGGTCGCACTGCTCCCAGAGTGTCCCATGGCGGGGCACTGGTGTCAAATCGGCCAAGGGGGACAGTGCGTTCCGTGCGGTGCCCCCCCGGCGCATTCCCCCATCAGCCTGCCATCATGGGACGCGACGATTAGGTGAGCCCCATACGCTCGTACTGCTCGGGCGGCGCGTCCGACTCTTGCATCGCCCTGCGCAACAGATCGATGCATTGCGCCTCGATGGGCAGGCCCGCCAGATTGTGCTCCTGACGTGGGTCCTCCTGCCGGTCAAAGAGCAACGTCTCGGCGATGAGCTCCGAGCGGGGCCGTTGCATCGGCAGGCGAAAGACG
>SKRJ01000274.1 GCA_007118555.1 Anaerolineae bacterium
GCGGGCCCCGGTTGCGCCCGCGACAGCGGCAGGGGCTCGGCCGCCCGAGTGCATGGGCTGTGCAGGCGGTGGCGGCGGCGGGGCTGAGGGAGCAGCCTGCGGGTAGGGCGTCCCCGGCTGCCAATGCTCGCCGGTCCACATGTGCCACTCGCCGCTGCCCTCTTGCAGCATCCAGTGCCGCCCCTCGTCGTCGTTCACCCGCAGCCTGTTGAGGGCGGCGCGGTATCCCGGCAGGTCCAGCCGCCCATCGCGCCACTCGCCCGTATACCAGTGATACTGTCTTTCCGCCTCCTGGAATGCTTCACGCGTTCCCACACGCTCCTCCTCTGTCTCGTGCTGTGGAATGAGGTCTGCCGAGTCGCGATAACGGGCTCTATCATAGGAGAGTTGAGAGACGCTGTCAACGATATGCGACGGCGGCATTTCGGTTGCGCTCTCTCTGGCAGGGGGCTACAATGGAGCCAATATCGACACACCCATCTGGAGAACCACGCCGAATATGGACGACCTGCGCACTGTACTGGAGTCTGACGAGCTGATCATCGGCGATGGCGCCTTTGGCACGCTGTGCCAGGAGCGCGGTCTGCCCCCCGGCGTCATGCCCGAGGCCTGGAACGAGACCCAGCCCGAGGACGTGATGGCCATACATCGGAGCTATGTGGAGGCAGGCGCCCACTATGTGACCACCAACACCTTTGGCGGCTCGCGCCCCCGGCTGACCGAGGGCGGCCTGGGCGACCGGGTGTTCGAGATCAACCGTCTGGCGGCGGAACTGGCCCGCCAGGCCACCGATGGGCGCGCCTGGGTGGCGGGCACGGTGGGACCGACGGGGCGCCTCATGGAGCCCTACGGCGATCTGTCCGTTGCCGAGGCGGAGACGGTTTTCGAGGAGCAGATCGCGGGCCTGCTCGCTGGCGGCGTGGACCTGCTGGTCATCGAGACGCATCACGACATCGGCGAAGTGGGCGCAGCCCTGCGCGTAGCCCGAAAGCAGACCGACCTACCCATCTTTTGCACCTTTGCCTTTAACCCCAAAGGGCGCACCATGATGGGCCTGCGGGCCGCACAGGCCGCCACCGAGATGGAGGCGCTGGGCGCCGATGCCGTGGGCGCCAACTGCGGAGATGGGCCCGCAGCCATCGCCGCCGCCCTCCAGCAGATGCGGGACGCTACGACGCTACCCCTGGTCGCCAAATCGAACGCAGGCATTCCGCAGGCGGGCCCCGATGGCCAGGCGATCTGGGATGTCGAGCCCGCGCAGTTGGCCGAGCATGCCCGGGAGTTTGTCAGTCTGGGTGCGCGGGTCATTGGGGGGTGCTGCGGCTCGAGCCCGGCGCATATCGCGGCCATCGCGGCGGCCCTGTCGCGCCGCTAGTCACAGAATGAGGAGGACCTGACATGTCCAAGTTGGCCATTGAGGGCGGCAAGCCCGTCCGAGACAAGTTGCTTCACGCCGGTTTCCATGGGTCGTCAGAGATCGATCAAAAAGAGATCGATGCGGTGATGCAGGTGTTGCAGGGCAAAATGCTCTTTCGCTTCCTGGCCGAGAGGCAGGGGCACTCCTGGGCCAAGGATGTCGAAGACTGGTATTGTGAGCAGGTGGGGCTCTCCTATGGCCTGGCTGTGAACAGCGGCACCAACGCATTGACCAGCGCCCTGTATGGCGTGGACGCCGGGCCCGGCGATGAGGTCATCATCCCTGCCTATACCTTTGTGGCCACGGCAGCCGCCGTCATTGCGGCCGGCGCGGTACCGGTGATCGCCGAGGTGGACGCCTCGCTCAACCTGGACCCGGAGGATCTGGAGAGCAAGATCACGCCCCACACCAGGGCCGTGATACCGGTGCATATGCGGGGCGTGCCGGCGCGCATGAACGAGATCATGGCCGTCGCCAAAAAGTACGAGCTGTTGGTGGTCGAGGATGTGGCCCAGAGCAACGGCGGCCTCTACCAGGGGCAACCGCTGGGCAGCCTGGGCCATGTAGGCTGCTTTAGCTTTCAGCAGTACAAGGTGATCACCTCGGGCGAGGGCGGCATGGTGGTTACCGATGATCGCACGATCTATGATCGGGCGCGTATGCAGCATGATGCCGCCGCGCGCTTTTGGGAGGGCGGCTCTGATGCTGAGGGCGATTTCTACTATGACTTTGTCCTCTCGGGAGAGAACTATCGCATCTCGGAGCTGTCGGCGGCCCTGGTGTGGGCGCAGCGTGAGCGCCTGGGGCCGATCCTGGAACGCTGTCGCGCCGTCAAAGGCCGCGCTGTGGAGGGCCTGGCGGGCATAGAGGGCATCACGTTGCAGGATGTCCCCGACCCCAAGGGCGATTGCGGCATCACCCTGACCTTTTTCCTGGCCGACGTCGACCTGGCCAAGCGGTTCAGCGCCGCGCTACGGGCAGAGAACATTCACTGCGGCACGGTGCATGACAAGCAGATCCCGGATCGGCACATCTATAGCTACTGGCCCTTTATGATGAGCGGCCTGGCCGACGATCGTCGCGCCCCCTGGAAGAGCCCCCTGTACCATGGCGACATCAAGGGCTATTCCGCCCACGAGTGCCCTCGCTCGCTGGATTATCTGTCGCGGGCGATCATGATCTTTATCGACCAGACCTTTAC
>SKRJ01000223.1 GCA_007118555.1 Anaerolineae bacterium
CCAGCGTTAAAGCCGACAAAACCTTCCTCATATAGGTAGTAGATCAGAGTCGTCGTGGCGTCTACCGGGCCGCCTCCGGTCATCACCTGGATCAGGTCAAAGGACTGGAAACTCGATAGCACGCTGGTGACGATCAGAAAGAACATGACCGGCGAGAGTCCTGGCAGGGTCACGTGTACAAAGCGGGCCCAACCTCCGGCGCCATCCACCCTCGCCGCCTCGTACAGTTCTGCTGGAATGGCCTTGAGTCCGGCGAGAAAGATGACCACCGAGTAGCCCACGTTCTTCCAAACATAGACCATGACGAGTGCTGCCATCGCCCATCGCACGTCCAACAGCCAGTTGGGCGAGATGCCGCCCAGGGCGCGAATAAAGACGTCGAGCAGGCCAAAGCGAGGGTCCAGGATATAGATCCAAACCATGCCGATAGCAGCGCCGCTCAGCATCACGGGGCTAAAGACGATGGCCCGGACGACATTCCGGCCCCTGAGCGCCTGGTTCAGCAGCATGGCCATGGCGAGTCCCAGGATGCCTATGAGAGCAACAGAGCTGACAGTGAAAACGAACGTGTTCGTCATGATGCGCCCAAAGCCCGGATTGGTGAACAGATAGCGATAGTTCTCCAAGCCCACCCAGGGCTTGATCGGGGCCAACATGTCCCAGCGCACAAAGCTCAGGTAGCCGTTGTACAGAAATGGGTAGTAGTTGAACACAAAGAAAAGAAACAAATTGGGGAAAACCAAAAGCATGAACAAGAGTCTTTCCGCTGTGCCACTCTTGGGCGCACGAGGGGCTGTGCCAAACTCTGACTGTTGTGTATGGACTGCCATGGCTCCTTCTCTCTGATACTCGATACACGTCAAACAGTTTTCCGCGCAAGCATAGCATACCAACATTAACGCTCGATCAAGGGTCGTTGTGAACGCATTAGATGTTTGTTAAGGAACGGTTAGGTTTCGCTTCATAGAACGATGGTGCATGGTTGGTGCTGTGTGACAGGCCCGCAACCGCCGAGTCCGTCCGCTCTGGGGCGAGCAGTTCGGCGCCGAGATGCGTGGGTAGCAGAGGCAGCAGCGCGCGCGCCGGTGCCGACCGCTTGGCCTTTCCGGCGCCCGCGAGTTGACACTCTTTCGTGGCTGTGCTATGCTCTGGCCAACGTGCAAGGAGAGTGGCCATGTCAAGCGCCCAGACAACCGATCAGGTTCTCGAGAGCGGCCCTGTGCTCTCGCAGCCTGCGTTCCTCCTGCACCATCATCATAAAAGATAGGTGGGCTGTTTTGCTGCAAAGGCGCAGCAAGGGACATCTCACCGAGCAGAGACTAGTTCACACGAACTGGTCTCTTTTTTGTCAGCGTGCCCCTGCCAGCGGGGGCAATCCGAGAAGAGAGCGAATGCGATGAGCGATCCACTGCGCCGCCAGCGCCCGCACGGGCTGAACGATCTTTTTTACGAGCAGGCCGCCATCAAGACGGGGCTCCAGGAGCTCTTGCTCGAGACGTTCTCCCTGTGGGGCTATCAGCGTATCATCCTGCCCACCTTTGGCTATTACGAGAGCCTGTCCGCCGGAACCAGCCCCGAGATCCAGCGGCAGATGTATCGCTTTTTCGATCGCGAGGGCAATGTGCTGGCGTTGCGCCCCGACATGACCGTGCCGACGGCGCGGCTGGTGGCGACTCGCCTCTATGACCAGCCCCTGCCGCTGCGGTTCTGCTATGCGGGGAGCGTCTTTCGCCACGAGCAGCCCCAGGCGGGCCAGCGCCACGAGTTTACCCAGGCGGGCGTCGAGCTGATCGGGGCCGCCACGCCCGAGGCCGACGCCGAGGTGGTGGCCCTGGCCATCGCCTCGCTCCAGGCGCTGGGCATCACCGAGTTCCAGATCAACCTGGGCCAGGTGGCCTATTCGCGGGCGATGATGGAGGACATTGGGCTGCAGAACGGCGATCAGTACGAGCTGGAGCAGGCCATCGGGCGCAAGAACGACGTCGAGGTGGCCGATATGTTGGACAGGCTGCAGGTCACCGGCGAGGCGGCCCGCCTGATCCGGGCGCTGCCGCACCTGTACGGCGGGGCCGAGATCCTGCCCCGGGCCCGCGAGCTGGCCACCAACCCCGCCGCGTGCGCCGCCGTCGAGTATCTGGAGGCCGTATACAGCTTGCTGGTGGCCCAGGGTGTGGCCGAGCACATCATCCTGGACCTGGGCGAGATACGCGGCATGGCCTATCACACCGGCATTGCCTTTCGCGGCTATGTCCGGGGCCTGGGGTTTCACGTGTGTAGCGGCGGTCGCTATGACGACCTGATGGCCCAGTTCGGTCGCAGCCTGCCGGCGGTGGGCTTTGCCCTGGGCATCGAGCGGGCCATGCTGGCCAGCCCATTTCAGGCCGACGTGGCGCTGGATCTGCTGCTCTCTTGCGAGAGTCGGTCCGAGGGCTATGCCTTGGCGGCCCGCGCCCGGGCTCTGGGCCTGCACGTCGAGGTCGATGTCCTGGGGCGCCGTGGCGACGAGCTGCTGGCGTATGGCCGGGCGACGAGGGCGCGGCGTATTCTGGCGTGCGACGGGGAGGGCCGCTGCACGCTCTATCAACAAGACACCGAGCGCCAGGTTGCGCTCGACGAGA
>SKRJ01000355.1 GCA_007118555.1 Anaerolineae bacterium
GTCCACGCCCCGCCCCGTATAGACCAGCTTGCGATCGCGGTCGAACACGTAAAAGTGGGGCGTACGCAGCGCGCCATAGGCCAGGGCCACCTCCTGAGACTCGTCATGCAAATAGACCCAGGGGAACTGTTGCTCTTGCATGCGCTCGATCATATGGTCCCAGCTATCCTCGGCATGCACGCCCACCCAGTTCGAATTGATGCCCACAAAGCGAACGCCCTGATCGGCGTACTTTTCCGCTGTGGCGCGGGTGGTCTCGTCAGAGCCGAGGACAAAGGGGCAGTGATTGCAGGTGAAAAAGACCACCAGCGTGTCGGCATCGTCGAAATCACGCAGGCTGTAGGTTTTGCCATCGGTCGCAGGCAGTCGAAAGTCGGGGGCCTTGGCGCCGATCGGTAGCGTAAACGGCATGAGGACACTCCTCGTGTGTATGGACATGGATGACGGTCGTCCATGTCCCGTGAACGTGTCTACAGTATATCATGCCCCCTGCGGAGCACAAGCGCCACAGCCATCGTCCTGTTGAGTTGCCTCCAGGCCCCTTCTCAGGTATCATGCCCACGTGATTGGCATAATACGTTCCAGAACTGCCCGACTCATCATCGCTTTACTGGTTTCCTTGATCCTCGTTGCGGGCTGTGCTCCGCTCGGGGCGTTTTGGGTGCCGCCTGATCCTGTCTCCGAGGCGACCCCCGAGCTGCCCACCGCCACGCCAGCGGTCCGCAACGTCACCATGGTCACGCCGACGCCGGTGCCCCTCGAGCAAGCTGTCGAGATCGACGAGGCGGGAATGGTCAATCGTCTGGATCTGACGGGCGATGCGGTACAGTACTGGTCGAACCCGAACAACATCCACGACCTGCTGTATGACGGCCAGGGCGTCTGGGCGGCCACCTACGGCGGGCTGGTGCGTTGGCTCGCCGAGGATGACTATCGGCTCTATACCGTGCGCGATGGGTTGGCATCGCAGGCGGTGGCGACCCTGGCCCTGGACGGCGAGGGGCGCCTCTGGCTGGGCTATGCCGACGTGGATGGCTGGACGGTGCGCCAGGGCGACGAGTGGCAGCACTATGACACGCGCCGCCAGGCGGTCGAGGCCAACCATGGGACCCTGCTGGGGGCGACGCGCACACACCCGCGCATGTGGTCCACCCGGGCGGAGAGCAACTGGATCTGGCTCCCGCGGGGCGATGGCACCGTGCAGGCCTATGACGGGAACCGGTGGCGGGTCTATGGCCAGGATAGCGGCGTGACGGCGGCCAGCCACTGGGTGGACGTCTCGCCCGAGGGGCGCGCGTGGGCGGTGGGCCAGGGCGTCAGCACCGCCGAGGAGGGCGAGCTCTGGTGGGACGATCACACCTTTTTCTCCGAGGTGACGGGCGCCGCCGATGTGACCGGTGTGGTGGTGGACGATCAGGGCGCGGTGTGGGTTGGTTTTGCCAATCAGGAGGGCGGCGGCCTGATTCGGTACAATCTGGCGGTGGATCGCTGGGAGGGGCACCTGCCCGAGATCAACCCGGCCATTCCGGCCCAAGTGCATGCTCTGGAGCTGACCGATGATGGTACTCTGTGGGTGGCGGGCCAGGGGCTGTTGAGCTATCGGGCGCCCTACCGGCGCTTTCACAGCTATGCGCTGGGCGATCTGCGGGTGCTGTCCTTTGCGCGGGATGGGCAGGGGCAGGTCTGGCTGGGCAGCGATCAGGGGCTCTACTGGCTCGATCTGGAGACCGAGGAGCTGCAGGGGCCGTGGGTGATCCCCTCGCCCCTGCCGGACAACCAGATCACGGGGCTGGCCATGGACGCCGGTGGCATCATCTATGTGGGCACGCCGCGGGGCGTCTCGTGGATCGATGCCCAGGGCGAGACCGACCTGCTGAGCGAGATGGGCGTGACCTGGCTGGGCACCTGCGCGGAAGGCGTCCTGTGGGCCGCCTCCACCGTTGGGCTGGGGCGCTTTGTGGATGAGGACGAGTTCGAGTGGATCTATGATCAGGGGCCCGTGCGGACCGCCTGGCTGACGCCCGACGAGAGAGCCTACTTTGTCACCGCCGAGGGCGTGCTGATGCGGATCGATAATGCTGGAAGCGATGAGGCCGCTCCAGAGCCGGTGGTCGATATGCTGACGTGGACCGGCGTGATGCCCGGCAATCTGGTGGTGGATAGCCTAGGCACGGTCTGGGTGGCCACCGCCGAGGGATTGGCGCAGGTGGATGCCGACGGGACGAGGACGCTGCATACCGCCGAGGACGGCCTGCTCAGCAAGGATGTCCGCGCCGTCGCCCTCGATGTGGACGATACGCTCTGGATGGCCACGGCCCGTGGCCTGGCCCGGCGGCTCAACGACGGGCGCTGGACCCGGTTCACCACCGAGAGCACCGGCGGCGGGCTGCGCTCTATGGACATGGCCGACGTGTCGGTGGGGCCCATGGGCGATCTCTGGATGGCGACCCATGCGGGCCTCTCGCGGCGTGAACCGGCCGAGACCCAATGGTCCTATCTGGATGTGCCGGGCGCGCAACGTATCGTGTATGATGGGCAGGGAGGCATCTGGGTGGCCACCCGCGCCGGCATCTATCGCATCTGCGTCGATGCCCTGGCCGAGCCCTAGCACCGTTA
>SKRJ01000380.1 GCA_007118555.1 Anaerolineae bacterium
CAGGCGACGTGGACGCGGTCATCACGGCCGTGGACGATGTGCTGGCTGGCGACCCGATCGCCGTCGACTGTGGCGAGATCGAGTTCCCGTACACCCTGGCCGTGGGCGAGACGCTGACCTGCACCTACAGCGAGGATGTGGACAGCAAGATCGAGGGGTTCAACGAGGTCACGGTGACGACAGAGCGCGACGAGTACTTTGCCGACGCCGAGATCGTCTGGGGCGACCCCACGACGGAGATCAATGAGACCGTCAACATCAAGGACATCAGCGAACTCTTTGGCGAGGTGGACCTGGGTGAGGTGACAGCGCCGAACGATGCACAGTTCACCGACACCAGGGACTTTGCCTGGGCGGACTATGGCGCGGACAACTGCGGCTCGTTCCAGTACGACAACACGGCCACCATCGTCGAGACCGGGCAGTATGCCGAGGCGTCGCTCAAGGTCAACGTCCAGTGCTTTATCTACGAGAGCGCCTGGGCCAAGGGCGACCCCGACGGATGCTTTAGGCTGCACGGCTTTGCCAACTGGGGTTGGACCAACCCGATCATGCCTGGGACCTACGAGTGGCCGCTGTGGGCCGGCGCCGCGCAGTGCGACACCGACAGGGGCACCCTGGTCGGATCAGTTGAAGTGGTGTACGATGATGACGGGTATGTGACCGTTACGTTCAACGTGGATGAGGGCTACGAGCTGAAAGAAACCCACGTATACGCGGGTTACGACATGTTCCCCACCTTGGGCAGAGGCAGGATAACCTTCCAGACCACGGCCCCCGGGCAGTACAGGAACCAAGGGCCGTTCGATGGTAGCCAGGTCTATGTGATCGCGCATGCGGTCGTGGGCCTGCCGGACCCGGACTTTGGCCCGTGACATCTGACAGACAATGCGGCCCCGTGGCCGCTACATAGAAACGATCAGGCGGTCGGGATCGCGAGGTCCCGACCGCTCTTTGCGTGCGTCCGCTCCTACAGCCCCACCCCGGCGATACTCTCGCCGCACGCTCGGCAGGCGCCGTTGTGCATGCCATCGTGGCGCTCGCGGTAGCCGTTACGCTGGATCACCACGGCGCCACAGGCGGGACAGACGGTATCCTCGCCGCCCTGCCCAGGGATATTACCGGCGTACACATAGCGGAGGCCGGCCTCGAGCCCGATCTCGCGGGCATGCAGCACGGTGCTCACCGGCGTCGAGGGCCGATCGGTGAGGCGAAAGGTGGGGTGAAAGCGGCTCACATGCCAGGGGGTATCGGGCCCCAGCTCCTGAACGATAAAGCCCGCCAGCTCGGCCAGCTCGGCGTCCGAGTCGTTGAGCCCGGGGATGATCAGCGTGGTGACCTCGAGCCAGACGCCACGCTCGCTGAGGAGCTTGAGAGCGTCCAGCACCGGCTGGAGCCGGGCGCCGCATTGCTCGCGATAAAAGTCGTCGGTAAAGGCCTTGAGATCCACGTTGGCCGCATCCAGCACGTTCTCGCCCTGGGCGGGGGCCATGCGATCGAGCATCTCGCGGGTCATATAGCCGTTGGACACATAGACATTGGCCAGCCCCTGCTGGTGGGCCAGACGCCCAATGTCATAGCTGAACTCGAAGAACATGGTCGGCTCGGTATAGGTGTAGGCGATGCTGGCACAGGCCGCCCGCTCGGCCGCCGCCACCACCGCCTCGGGCAAAGTATCGCGCCCTGCGATGCCCAGATGGCCACGCACCGCCTGGGAGATGTCGGCGTTCTGGCAAAAGGTACAGCGAAAGTTGCACCCGACCGTGGCGACGGAATAAGAGCGGCTGCCGGGGTGGAAATGAAAGAGGGGTTTCTTTTCGATGGGATCGACGGCCTGGGCGATCACCTTGCCATAGACCAGCGAGTAGAGGGTGCCCTCGCGGTTTTCGCGCACCTCACAGAGGCCCAAGCGGCCCTCGGGGATGCGACAGCGGTGAGCGCAGAGCACGCATTCCACCCGCGTGCCCTCCAGAGCGTTCCAGAGCATGGCTTGTTTCATGGCGCCCCCTCTCCAGGTGGCGTGTTTATGTCTCCTGCGCGGGCTGCGGATTGGGAATGACACACACAAAGCGCAGGATGGTATCACCGACATTGAGGAACTGGTGCTCTTCACCGGGCTCTACATAGACGACGGTCCCCGGCTCCAGCGGCGCGCGACCGTCGGCATCCCGCACGGCACCCTGCCCCTCGAGCACCACGACCTCGTGCTCCCAGGGATGGGTGTGGTATGTGGTCGAGGCGCCGGGATCGAGCTCGATGATGCGCGTGGCAAAGTTGGGGGCGCCCACATTCTCGCCAATGACCCAACGGATCCGCGCGCCCGGCATGCCCTCGGCGGGCTCGGCAGGTATATCGTGGTAGGAATAGGCCTTCATGATACACTCCTTTTTATTCTGTCGATCCATTCTTGATCAGACTGCGCAAGAGGGCCAGATTGCGGACATCCTCCCGCAGATCAGGGCCCTTGGGGGTCTCCAGGATCATGGGCACGTGCACCAGGCGGGCATCATTGACCAGCCGCGCAAAGGCCTCGATGCCGATCAACCCGTCGCCGATCAGCTCGTGGCGGTCGCCGCGGCTGCCCCGCTCTTTTTTCGAGTCGTTCAGATGAA
>SKRJ01000173.1 GCA_007118555.1 Anaerolineae bacterium
CGTGGTGAGGGAACTTGTTCTCGACGCCGCCGCCATGAATGTCAAAGGGCAGCCCCAGGTACTTGCTCGACATGACGGTGCACTCGATGTGCCACCCAGGGAAACCCTCGCCCCACGGGCTGTTCCACCGCATTATGTGCTCGGGCTCGGCCTTTTTCCAGAGGGCAAAGTCCTCGGGACGGCGCTTTTCCTCGGCCACCTGGACGCGGGTGCCGGACTGGGCCTCTTCCACGCGGCGGCCCGAAAGCTTGCCATACTCGGCAAAGCTGCTCACGTCGAAATAGACCGAGCCGTTGGCGACATAGGCGTGCCCGGTCTTGATCAGGTTGGCAATCCAGTCCAGCATCTCGGGGATGTGGCCGGTCGCGCGGGGCGAGATATCGGGGCGCAGGATGTTGAGCCGGTCCATGTCGCGGAAATAGCGCCGGGTGTAGGTCTCGACCAGCTCCATGGGGTGCATCTGCTCACGGGCAGCACCCACGAGAATGCGGTCCTCCCCCGTATCCAGGATGTGGCCCACGTCGGTGATGTTCTGCACATACCGCACCTTGAGCCCCAGATAGCGCAGGTAGCGCACGATGATGTCAAAGTTGATATAGGTCTTGCCGTGGCCCAGGTGCGCGTCGTTGTAGACCGTTGGCCCGCAGACGTACATGTGGACCCGCCCAGGCTCTACGGGCTCGAAAGGTTCCTTTTGGCGGGCCATCGTGTTATAGATCTCGAGGGACATGCTTGCCTCCATGGGATAATGATCGGGTGTGGCGCGACAGGCAGGACGGGGCGGATCCGCAGGGCCGCCCCTAGAGACAGATGCAGCGGGGTTCGGGCGCTATGGTTCTGCGATCCATGTCAGTGCCTCTCGGATGCGTGCCCGGCAGCGCTCGGGGCCCAGCAGGCTGGTGATGATGCCCAGGCAGGGGCCCGTCGTAGAGCCGATCAGGGCGGCGCGAATCGGGAACATGACCTGGCGCCCGCGCAGGCCGGCCTCGTCGCGCCAGTGGTGGCGCAGGGCCGTCATGTGGGCGTTGGCCGACTCGGGCGTCGCCAGCACGTCGGCATCCATTGTCTCCAGGGCGTGGGCCAGCACCGCCTCGGCCTCGGGCGCCTGCAACGCCTCCTGGGCGTCCTCGCCAAGGGCAGGGGGGCTCTCTGCCAGGAACATGGCGCTCAGGGCCACGATCTCGCTCAGCGTGGCCGCCTCTTCCTGGGCCGCACCCACCAGCAGCATGAACCACCATTCGGGCGTGTGGGCCGTGCCCTCGGACGCCTCCCAGCGGCCGTATTCCGCCACCAGCCGCGGGCGCACCAACTCGGCGATGGTGTCGCGGTCGGCGTGCTGGAGCTTGCGCTTGTTGAACCGCAACAGCCGCTGCGGATCGAACACCGAGGGGTTGGCCGACATGCGCCGCAGGTCGAACCGCTGGATCAGCTCGTCCAGCGTCATGCGCTCGGCGTTGCGCCCCGGCGCCCAGCCCAGGGTCGCCACATACGTGAGGATGGCCTCGGGGAGATAGCCCTCCGCGGCATAGTGGGCGATGGACGTGTCGCCGTAACGCTTGCTCATCTTGTTGCCTTCGGGCGTCAGGATCAGCGACAGATGCCCGAACTGCGGCGGCTCGTAGCCCAGCGCCTCATAGAGCAGCATCTGGCGCGGGGTGTTGGACAGGTGCTCTTCGCCCCGCAGCACATGGGTGATCCCCATGCCATGATCGTCGACGGTGACGGCCAGGTTGTACAGGGCACGGCCGCCCTCCAGCGTCTCGTCTTGGGCGGTATAGATGGTGAAATCGCCCAGGGTGTCGGAATCGGTCGCGATCCGGCGGCGGATCAGGTCGTCGAACGCCAGCTCGCGTCCCTCGGGCACCCGCAGGCGGTACACCGGCGAGCGCCCCTGGCGGCGCAGGGCCTCGCGGCGCTCGGGCGCGCGGCAGAGCCCGCTATAGCGGGGGGGACGGCCCTCGGCCAGGGCGGTGCGGCGCTGCTCGGCCAGCTCCTCGGGCGAGCAGTAGCAGGGGTAGGCGCTGCCCTGGGCGATCAGGCGCTGCATGGCGTCGCGATAGAGCGCCGAGCGTTCCGACTGGCGGTAGGGGCCCGCGGGCCCGCCGATGTCGGGGCCCTCGTCCCAGGCCAGGCCCAGCCACGCAAGTTGCCGGTACAGGTCCTGCTCAAACTCGGGGGCGGAGCGGGCGCGATCCGTGTCTTCGATGCGCAGGATCAGCCGCCCCCCCTGCTTGCGCGCAAACAAATAGTTGAACAGCGCGGTACGGATGCTGCCAATATGCTGTTGTCCGGTCGGGCTGGGGGCATACCGCACCCGTACCCCGTCATCCATCGGCACTATCGCCTGCTCTCTAATTGCGCAAAGATCATGCGTCCGGCCACGGTCTGCAACACCCGCGTCACCACGGCGTCCACGGTGGCGTTCATGTGACGGCGGCCCTCGTCGATCACGACCATGGTGCCGTCATCGAGATAGCCCACGCCCTGGCCCAACTCTTTGCCCTCCTGGATCACCTGCACGCGCAACGACTCGCCGGGCAGGACCACGGCCTTGACGGCGTTGGCCAGCTCGTTGATGTTCAGGACGCGCACGCCCTGCAACTCGGCCA
>SKRJ01000160.1 GCA_007118555.1 Anaerolineae bacterium
ACCGGGGCAAGCAAAAGGATGTCCAAAAAGTACCGTTGCCAAAAGGGGCGCTCCATGGAGCGGGCGCGATCTTGCTTGTAGGTCACGATGGTGAGCCGGGCGGCCTGCATGGCGGGCAGCAAGCTCGCCAGCAGGGCGATGCCGACACCCACCAGACCCAACCGGATGGAACGCGGCGTCATCATCACCGGCAGCGGCACGCGCTGTCCAAAGGCCATAAAGGAGATGGTGTTGCCCATGATCAGGGCGAGCCAGCGACCCAGTAGCAGTCCCAGCCCCAGGCCCACAATGCCGATCAGGGCCCCTTCCAGCGCATAGATCCCCAACACCTGCAGATCGCCGGCGCCCCGGCTCTTGAGGATGGCAATCTCGACGCGCTGACGCGTGACGATCAGTCCCGAGATGACCCCGATGAAATAGAGCACCAGCCCCAGAATGGGGACGGAAAAGACATATAGCACGATGGTCATGACGAACGTGGTCCACCGATAGGTCTGCAGGGCGTCCATTGGTGATACATCGAGCACGGTGTTGGGCAGCAGCCTGCTGACATGGGTGTTGGCGAATGTCATACGCCCCAGGAGCGAGGGCACGTCATCGGTGCGGACGTTCTGGCCGTCAAAGACCGTGTACCAGACGGCGGCGTACACCTCGTTCTGCATAGAAGGGGCGATGCGCAGGCGAAAGGTCTCGGGTGTGATCAGCAGCGAGGTCTCGAGGGAGCGAGGCGAGTAGAACCAGATGGGATCCTTTTCGTCTCGTGGAGCCCAGACGCCGCTCACACGCAAGGCAAGCTGGGTGGGACGGGCCGCAGACTCGGCGCTCCCCCCGCGCATAAACGCCACATACTCTTCGCCGACCTGCAGACCGGTCTCCAGGGCAAAGGCGTGGCTTACCATTACATCAAAGATCTCGGCATCGGCCGCGGCATCGGCGGGGTATTGCCCCTCCAGGATGTGGATATGGTCCTGGATGTTGTCGATAAAGGCCAGGTTGATCCAACCCAGGGGCTGGCGCAGGCCGATATAGGCCGCCTCTGAGGCGGGAAACAGCGAGAAGTTGTCGGTCCTGACATATCTCGTTGTCAGCTCTACCGGCAGGTTGATGACGCCGGGCACCGACTCGGAGATATACTCGTTGACGGACTGATAGTCGGACCACTCGATCGGGCCGTGCCAGGCACCGATATAGCGGTACATAAAGGCAAACGGAGGATGGCGCCGGTCGGCGCTACCTCGCTCGAGCTGCTCTTCGAGAACCTTGAAGTTGGCCGCATCGGTATAGAGCGGCACGCTGCTGATGAGACCTACAGCAACGATGAGGCCCACGATGGCACAGAACGTGAGCCCCTTGTTGTTCCATAATCGTTTCAGGGCTACCCTGACTACTGACAACGCGTTCATGGCCCCCCCTCGTTACTGCCCGAGGATGATCTGGCCCTCTTCTACTCCCTCGCGAATCTCGATCCGGTCGGCACCCTGTATGCCCAGCACGATATCCACGCGGCGCTCGATGTCGCCTTCCTGCACGACCACAAAGCTACGGCCGGCAAAGGTGCGGATGGCTGCGGGCGGCACCCAGAGGGCGTCGGTCTTTTGCTCGATGGTGACATCGACACGGACCAGGTCGCCCGGTCTGAGATCCAGGTCTCCGGGATCAAAGGAGATACGCGTATTGCGGTCGGTGGCTTCGAGCGATGTGCCACCGCCACTGCCATGGGGGTAGGGGAGCTGATAGATCGCGCCTTCCAGCACGCGTCCGGGGTACTGGGACAGGACCAGCTCGACGGCCATTCCTTCGGCCAGGCGCCCCATTTGGGCGCTGGTGGGCTGCGCGGTGATCTCGAGCTCGGTCTCGTCCGAGACGACGATGGCTGTCGAGTAGGCATTCACCTCACGGCCTTCGTTGGCGTTGATGGTGGCCACGCGCCCGCTGATGGGGCTGATGATCTGGGTGTTGGCGATTTGGGCCTCGAGCCGCTCAAGGGACAGGCGCGTGCGGTTGACCGCTGCGAGGAGCTGGGGATCCACGGCGTCCTCCAGTCGGGCGATCTCCTGCTCCGTGAGGGAGATCTCGAGCTCGCGAATGGTCAGATCCAACTCAGCCTCACGGCGGCGCTGCTGGGCCCTCTCAAGATTGGCCCGCAAGGTGAGCAGATCCTCCTCGGCGGGGCCGGCGAGGAGCTTTTGCAGGTTCAACTCGGCGATGCGGACGTTCTCTTCGGCGTTGTTGACCGCGGCCTGGGCCTGATCACAGGCGGCGCTGGGCGTGCCGCAGGTGGCATCGCGGCGCGCCTGATCGGCCCACAGGCTATTCTTGGCCCGCTCTATCGAGCGCTCGGCGATCTCAATGTCCTCTGCGCTGGGGCCATTCTGGGCGGAGGCTAACCTGGCGCGGGCGATCTGAATGTCCAGGTCCAGGCCCACAAGCCCTTCGCGTGCCCTTTCCAGTTGCAGCCTGCGGATCTCCAGGTTGCCCTCGAGCTCGGCAAGCCGGTTTTCCTGGGTGTCCATCGCGCGCTGCAGGTTGGTCTCGGCGGTGTCCATCTCGATCTGGGCCTGGGCGAGCTGGCGCATCAGATCCTCGTTCTGCAGCTCGGC
>SKRJ01000408.1 GCA_007118555.1 Anaerolineae bacterium
CGAAACAGGCTCCGTATCAGCGGCTCGACCAGATGCTCTCCATGCGCCAGGCGTCCAGCGACAAGAGTCGCGCTGAACCACCTGTGGCGACCAGGGCCACCCCCACACTGTCGTCGCGGGTGGGATAGACGCGGGCGGTGAGGCAGATCCGCTCGTTGGCAAAGACCTCGATCACCGATTCGTCGACAAACACCCGCAGCGCCAGCGGCTCGTCGCCCAGGTCCAGCGGGGCGGTGGCCCGGCGTCCCTCGGCCTCGGGATCGAGGCTGGCGGCGCGCGAGTCCACAACCAGCTCCTTGCGCTCTACATCATAGAGGATGGTGGTGGCCTCGTCGCCATCGGGGCTGGCGCGCACCGTCAGACCCACCTGGCCGGCGTCCTGCGGGTCCAGCTCGACGCAGAGCTCGATGCAGGAACCGGCCACGTCATCCAGCCGGGTCTCGCCCTCCAGGCTGCGGTTCGCGATGTGCACCACATCGCGGCGCAGGGCCTCCAGCTCGATGACGGGACGCTGTTGCAGGCTACCATCCGGGGCCAGGGTCAGCTCGCGGGGCAGCGACTGGACGCCGGCCCAGCCCGCCGCCCGGTAGGCCGCTTCGGTGCGCCCCTCCAGCAGCCAGCCGAAACAGACGCAGCGGCCGCCCTCGTCCATGAACGCCTGGGGCGCATAGTAGAGGCCGCCGTAATCCAGCAGGCCGTGGGCCTCGGGGGAAAACCGGTGCTCGGCATATTCGCCCAGGTAATAGTGGGCCTGGCGGAACGGCTGCGGCGAAAAGAGCAGCAGGTGCCGGTCGCCCAGGGGCAGGAAATTGGGGCACTCCCAGTTGTGGCCGGTCTCGTCGATGCGGCCCTCGATGAGCGGCCCCAGGTACTCCCACTCGTACAGGTCCGCCGAGCGATAGAGCATCACCATGCCGCCCTGGCCGCGGATGCCCGAGCCCAGGACCATGTACCAGCCGTCGTCCTCGCGCCAGACATAGGGATCGCGAAAGCCGGTGACGTCCAGACCCTCGGGCGGCCCTGCGATGACGGGGTTGCGCGGCGACTTCTGCCATACGATCAGCTCGTCATCGCTGGTGGCCAGGCACTGCACCTCGGGCCGCACGCCGGTATAGACCAGAGTGGGGACGCCGTCGTGATCGATGGCACAGCCGGAAAAGACCCCGTCCGCGTCGGGGCCGCCGGGCGTCGGCGCCAGCGCGATGGGCTGGTGGGTCCAGTGCACCAGATCGCGGCTGGTGGCATGGCCCCAGTGCATGTCGGCCCAGCCCGGCCCGTGGGGGTGGTGCTGGTAGAACAGGTGATACACCCCGTCCCACTGGATCAGGCCGTTGGGGTCGTTCATCCAGTTGGCCAGGGGCAGGAAATGGTATTGGGGACGATGGCGTAGATCCATGGCAGGCTGCCTTGTCGGTTGTCGTGTGTGTACTGGAGAGATGGTAACACAAATCGTGGGGAAACGCACGCCCAGCGCGCGTCATGTGTCCCGCGTCATGCACTGGCGCGGCGATGGAGCATCTGGTACACTGGCTCGCATATTGTGCACTCAAGTTACAGGGAGCAAGAGCCATGCGCTATCGTAAACTGGGCCGTACGGGGTTGGATGTATCGTTGGTGGGGCTGGGCACCGGCGGCCCGTCGCAATTGGGCCAGGCCACCGGTCGCGCCGCCGCCGAGTCACACGCTGTGGTTCATGCGGCGCTGGATCTGGGCATCAACATCTTTGACACCTCGCCCGCCTACCGGGAGAGCGAGATGCTCCTGGGCCAGGCGCTTGAGGACGTGCCCCGCGACCGGTACATCCTCGCCACCAAGTTCAACCCGGGCCGGATCGCCCCCGACGCAGGCCCCGAGGCGTTCACCGAGCAACTCGACAAGAGCCTGGAACTGCTCAAGACCGACCATATCGAGGTGCTCCAGTACCACGGCATCGCGCCTGACGCCTACCGCTCCATCATCGACCGGTTCCACGAGACCGCGCTCAGGGCCCAGGAGCAGGGCAAGATCGGCCACATCGGCATCACCGAGACCATGGGCAGCGACGTGTACCACGAGATGCTCGTCGTTGCGCTGGAGGAGGACCTGTTCGACACGTTCATGATCCACTATGGCATCCTGAATCAGATCGCCGAGGCGGATGTGTTCCCCAAGGCCCTGGAGCGCAATGTGGGCGTGTTCGTCATGGGGCCGGTGCGCCAGTCGCTGCGCACGCCGGAGGAGGCCGTCGGCCGCATCAACCATTTCATCGACGAGGGCTGGCTGGACATCCCCCGGCCCGACGTGTCTGACCCGCTGGGCCTGGGCCAGGTGTCCGAGCCGACGGCCGACGTCACCCGCGTGGCCTATCGCTTTGCCGCGGCGCATCCCGCCGTCTCGACCATGCTGGTGGGCACGGGCAACCCCGATCACCTGCGGGCCAACGTGGAGGACGTACTCTCCGACGAGCTGACGCCGGAGGAGATGAACTACCTGCGCGAGACCTACGGCAGTCTGGCCTGGCATCTGTAACCGCAAGCACTGACGAGCGGGGGGGCATTGTGCGCAATGCCCCCCCGCTATGTGCGTCTCAGGCGTCAAAGGTATCGAACAGGGAGCGGAG
>SKRJ01000185.1 GCA_007118555.1 Anaerolineae bacterium
AACCGGCGCGCGCCCCCATCGACCAGGATATCACGGTCTACCATGCCCAGCCCTACGGCCACCGCGACATCTTGAATCGACCGGTGCAGCCCGCCCTGCTCGTGAACATCGGGTCGGTGCTCGAGAAAAAGGTCGCGGCTCTGGGTAGGCATGCCAGCCAGCGCGCCTGGCTCGATAGCAGCCAGGGCCTCGACTCGTATCTGGATACGATGGTGCAGCAGGCAGCGGCTATGGGGGCTCTGGCCCAGGGCATGGAGTATGCCGAGGGGTGGCGCTATCACAACCCGTTGGGCCTCTGTGCTCCTTCGGCCGATCCTCTGCGCGAGCTGCTGGCAGAACACGTTATGGTCCTGGACGAGAGCTAGACTCTTGGCGTCTCTCTTGTTCGCCCGGGGCAGCCGTCGCGCCCGTCCGCCGCTGGGGCGCGAGTGGGCCCCAGCCCGAGGTCCTGGCCGTCGACCGCTCGATGCGTGCCCCGGACGGGCGGACGCTTGCGATCCACCCATGGCCGGAGACCAGAAGGGCTAGGACGCCGCACCCGCAGAGGGGCCTCTGCCATGGCAACGTGCCGAAAGACACCGCGCCCCGGAACACCAAGAAATCCCCCGTGGTTCTTGCGCAGCGCCCTATCGACCCTGGTTCGCCCACCGTCCGCATTGACATCGTCCTATCTCACCCTGTATGATGCAGTTGGCTCAGGTCCACCGCGCACGCTTTGCGGCGGTGGTGCCTGGGGCGGTAGAGTGCGATCACATAGCCCGCCGTGCCCCCAGGTCCGCTAGGCCAGATGTTTCCGGAGCCTTGTGGGCCGAGCCCAGGCCACCGGCCCCTCGCCGAGTCGGTGCCTGCCAGGCCAGCGAGGCGAGAGGGCCCACAGAGAGAGGAGGACCGCGGTGCGACGTCTCCTAACACGCATACGACGAGGCAAACAGCCTGCTCGGCAGGAGGTATCGCTCCCCAGCTCGCATTACCGCGAGGTCATCGGTCGCATGGCCGCATGGACCCTCTCGGCGCGCAGGGAGCGGGATCTCGACGCGGCCACGGTACAGCACGCCCAGCGGGCGGTCCTCGATGCGTCCGTCGCCATGCTGGCGGGCCTGGAGCGCCCCGAGGGCAGGGCCCTCGTCCGGTTCCTCCAGAGCGCCCCTCCTCCCGGCGTCTGCCGGCTGCTGGGCTCCCACGCCAGCACGTCTGCGGCCCACGCCGCCTATGCGGGGACCGCCCTGTGCCAGGTGCACGATGCCAACGATGGGCATCCCGACGCCGATGTCACAGGCGGATCGTATCATCCGGGGCGGGTCATGGTGCCGGCAGCCCTGGCTCTGGCGCAGGAGGTCGGGTGGCGTGGCCGGGAGCTGTTGACCGCGGTGGCCGTCGGCTATGACATTGCCACAGGCGTACACCACCCCCTGTCCTCGTCGCCCGATGCCTACGGGGCGGCGGCGGCCGCCTGCTACGCGTACGAGCTGGATCGGGAGGAGACCCAACTGGCGCTGCACATCGCAGCCTTTACCGCGCCCATATCCGGGGCCCACGATTTCGAGATCAACAACCTCGCCTGCGCCCAACAGTCGCGGGTCGGGATCGAATCCGCCCTGATCGCGCGCCAGGGCTATCCCGTCTCCTATCCCGAGTATTATCCCATGGAGCGGCTCGCGTTCGCGACGCCGCCGGCCCTCGGGCACTCCTTCCGGCCGATCTATCACAAACCCTATCCGACCTGCCGATGCACCCATGCGTACATCGAGGCTGCGATCCGCCTGCACCCCGAGGTGCGGGATCGTCTGTCGATGATAGAGGCGATCAGGCTCAAGGGCCATGCCATTGGCGGCGCTGCGGCGCACAGTGTAGGCCCCGATCGCTACTACAAGGCCTACGAGTTGAGCATCCCCTACTGTGCCGCCGTCGCCCTTGTGGACGGCCGCTTGGGAACGGCCCAGGTGCGCCCCGATCGTACCGGGGATCCGCTGGTTCAGCGCCTGCAGGACAGTACGACGGTTCTGTTGGACGCGAGCCAGCCGCCTTACTTTGGCGGTACCGTGGAGATCACCATGACGGACGGGTCGGTGCACGCCTGCACGATCGATGCGCCTCTGGGGTCGCCGGAGAACCCCCTCACGGACGGCGAGATCGCGGCCAAGATGGTGCACTGGCTGGGCTATGCCCAGGAGGATACCGACGCCTTGCTCGAGCAGGTTATGGGCCTGGATCGAGCGGAGAGTGCCGAGGGGCTGTGGGCGGTGCTGGGCCGTCTCGGCGAGCAGGCCCTGCGGGGCGGGGGCGAGGCCTAGCCGCTCGATCGGGCGCCCCATGTGCAGCGCGCCCCAACCAGGGCTCTGGAGGAAAGGCCCGATGCGCCCGGCTCTCTCTGGGTGATCGGAACCCGCCGACGAGGGCGAGAGTATGCGGACTCGCCCCGCCGTGTGCGCGTTCCTGGAGAGTTCTTGGGATGCGCCCTGGTAGCGTCCGCCACGCCGAGCCCGCTGTCGTGGCCGGCTACGAGGCGATGCTGGGCCGGCTCGAGGCCCTGGGGACCCGGGTGCGCGAGACGGTGATCCCCGATCTGGAGGACGGGCGGATCGCCCATAGCATCCC
>SKRJ01000094.1 GCA_007118555.1 Anaerolineae bacterium
CGGCCAACAACTCGCGTGTCTCGTCGCTCCTTCTGGCCGCCTGCCAGGTGGAGAGCGCCTCAACCGCCCGGGCCAGACCTGCTCGCAATCGGGCCCTGGAGTGCCAGCGCCGGTCTGAGCCAGTCCCGGCAGTATCTCAACCCACGGGCGGTAGATCGGACTGCCCTTTCGCAGCGGATGCAGGACCTGGGAGAGCCTCAGGGCTGAGGCCAGATCGTGGCCGATGACAAACGCGCTCATCAGCGCAATGTAATGGGCAAAGGCCAAGCTCTCCAACAGCGCCAGCCCGCGCTCCAGGTGCGCGATTGCCTCGTCATAGGCCGCCAGGTTCGCCGCCCAGCGGCTCGCCTCCTCGTAGTGCCGGGCCAACTGAGGGTCAGCCTGCGCCAAGGCCGCTTCGTCGCCGCGGCACGGGTCGTCCAGTGCGGCCCCCAACCTCGCCGTGCAGGTGCTCCTGGAACCGCGCGTATGCGAAGCGGTATCGCGACAGCGGCCGGTCGCCGCCAGAGGAGGATCCAACCCCCTGCGCCTATACCAGCCGGTTCTCGCCGCACAGCGGGCCCCTCAGCCAGTTCAGGGCCCGGGTGGGCTCGGCGCACAGAGCACGGGCCGCTACCTCCGCGCTGAACGATTCTCCCTCAGGCTGGCCGCTACCAGCAGGCGGCGTGCTTTGCGAGGCACGCGCTCCATCTGCCCCTAGGCCAGGTGATGCCCGCTCAGCCGCTCAAGGGCAAGAAGTGCTGCCTGGTGGCGCTGCTCGCGCTGCAGGATCAGCCAATCCTCGAACTCGAGGCTGTCGGCAAGGGGCAGCCCGGAGAGGAAGGGCCCCGGTCGAGCGCGACCGCCTCGGCCAGGTGCCGGCTGCGCTGCCCTCGCCAAGCGCCGGGGCCTGCCGGGGATCGGCGGAGGCCAGCAGCGAATCAAAGGTACTGAGAATCTACTGTGTTTCTTGGGTTGTTTTCCGTCAGTGGATGGAATACCGTTTCCTTGAGTGATGAGGCTGCGTTGTCTAAATGGCTATTCAGGCACATCCCGGCCGGCCGCGAGCATTGAGGCGCAGGGCAAAGGGCCAGAGACAAACCAAAACAGCCAGCTAGACGGAGGAACATATGTCGCTCGGTATGAGACAGGGTCGACTACAGACCGACCCTCTTCCCTCGTGCAACGAGGGGCCAAGCAAAGCAGCGATCCTCTGTTTCCTTCAGGAGGCGACAACCGAGGGAGACGCTGCCTTCGTGCCGCCCCTGGACCGGGTCGCCGTCTTTGACAACGACGGCACGCTCTGCGCAGAGAAACCTCTCTATCTCCAGGGGATCTTTGCCCTGGATCGGGTCAAAACGCTGATCGCGCAGCATCCCGAGTGGCGAGAGCACCAGCCCTTCCAGTCCATTCTGGAGGGTGATCTCGCGGGCGTTTATGCCGGGGGTCTGAAAACCATCCTCGAACTCCTCGTCGCCACCCACGGTGGCAACACCAGCGAGGAGTTCGACCAGATCGTCCTGGATTGGATCGCCAGCGCTCGACACCCCAGCACCGGGCGCCCCGACACCGAGACGGTGTACCAGCCCCTGCTGGAGCTCCTTGATACCCTGCAATCCTATGGCTTCCGGAACCATATCGACTCCGGGGGCGGCATCGAGTCCATGCCTGCCTGGGCCGAAGGGGTGTACGGCATCCCGCCGGAGCAGGTGATCGGCTCCAGCAACGAGACCCGCTTCGAGATCCGGGATGGCAGACCAGTGCTGGTACGCTTGCCACAGGTCGATCTTGTGCACGACCACGAGGGCAAACCGGAGGGTATCCACAGATTCATCGGCCGCCGTCCGCTGCTTGCCGGTGGCAACTCGGATGGTGATCTCCAGATGCAGCAGTGGACGGCGGCGGGCGACGGCCCGCGGTTCCTAGGCCTGGCGCACCCCACCGACGCCGAGCGGGAGTGGGCCTACGATCGCGAATCACCCATCGGCCGGCTGGACAGGGCGCCGGATGAAGCCCAAGCACAGGGCTGGACCGTGGTGGACATGGCACGCGAGTGGCAGGCTGTGTACCCCTGGGAAGCATCGTCATGACGGCAACTGCCCCACCGCGCATCCACGTGCTGGCCAAACCAACGGGTGCGGCCTGCAACTTGGACTGTGCCTACTGCTTCTTCCTGGAGAAAGAAGCCCTGTACCCGGGCAGCAGATTTCGCATGAGCGATGATGTCCTGGAGACGTACATCCGGCAGCTCATCGAAGCGCATCGCACGCAGCAGGTTACGGTCGCGTGGCAGGGCGGCGAGCCGACCTTGATGGGGATCGAGTTCTACCGCAGAGCGATCGAGCTGCAAAAGATATATGCCCGGCCGGGCATGGTGTTTGAAAACACTATGCAGACGAACGGCACCCTGCTGGACGACGAGATGTGCCAATTCTTCAAGGAGAACAACTTTCTCATCGGCATCAGCCTCGACGGCCCTCGCGAGCTGCACGATACCTACCGCCGCGACAAGGTGGGGCGGGGGACCTTTGACCGGGTGATGCGCGGGCTGCGGCTGCTGCAAAAGCACGAGGTCGAGTTCAACGTGCTGGTCGCCGTCAATCGCACCAACGCC
>SKRJ01000390.1 GCA_007118555.1 Anaerolineae bacterium
ACGCGCTTCACCGGCCAGGTCGCCGCATCGTCATAGCTGACCCGCAGCGTCAGGTTGCGGCGCTCGCCGCCCTGACGGGGCCGACCGTCGGTGGGCGGAAGCGTGGAGGGGTTGACAAAGAGCACCCGATGGGCGTCATAACGGCAGAGGCTGGCAAAGCAGCGGGGCTCCCACAGCGCCTCGTCATAACGGGGCGTGCTCCAGGGGCCGGCACCTGTGGTGCTCACCGTGACGGCCCGCCGACAGCCATCGCCGTCGTTGCGCAGGTTGAGCAGCACGGTGCCATCGGTGCGTTGCAGGGCCACCGTCTCGCTGCACGAGGGGATCGTGTCGGGCACCAGGTCGCCCGCCTTCCAGGTCGCGCCATGGTCATCGCTATAGATGACGCCGGCGCGGCTTGGGTCGTGGGCACGCGCGGGCGAATCCGAGAGCCAGATGGGGGCCAGCAGGCGGCCGCTGTCGAGCTGGATGCCGTGGCCGGGGCCGATGGCCAGCACCGTCCAGGCGTACTTGAAATCCCGAAATGCGCTCGTGATCTCAACGGGCGGCGAAAAGGTACGCCCATCGTCGTCGCTGCGCCGGTAGTAGGCCTGGCCATAGTCGTGACAGTAGAGCAGGTGCACCGCGCCGGTGACGAGATCGGGGATCGCCACCGGATTGTTCATGCAGCTTGGGCCATGGTCGGCATAGCGCGCCAGGGCTGTGGGCTCGTCCCAGGTTTCCCCACCATCGTCGCTGGCGCGCAGGAGGACATCGCTGGGAGCCCAGTCGCTGCTCTCGGTGCGCGCCTCGCAATAGGCCAGCAGGCGTCCGCCGGGCGTCACCACCAGGCCGGGAATGCGATAGTGGTAATAGGGGCCGTCACCGGCGCGGAACAGGTCCTGTATCTGGAGGTTCGATGTCATTTGTCTCCTCACTGAGGCATTGGCAAGCCCGGGCTACGATGCCTCGGGCAGAATCTCGCGGATCTCGCACACCTCACCCTCGACGCCATAGAAATAGGCCACGTGCACACCCGGGCGAATCTCGACGGGCTCACCGACGAGTTGCACCCCGTGGGCCTGCAGATGCTCCAAAGTGGCGTCGAAATCCTCGACGATGAACCCGATATGCGTGAGGCCCAGGTCGCTCTGGCGGGCGTCGGGACGGCGCGGGCGCCCGGGCGGATGCCGGTAGTGAAACAGCTCCAGCACGGCCTCGCCCAGGCGCAGATGCACGATGCGCACGGACGTGCCCGGCTCGCCGATCAGCCGCGCCATCGGCTCGTCAAAGGTGCGATCAAAGACGACCTGAAAGCCAATCAGGTCGCAGTAGAACGCGATGGCGCGCTCCATATCCTGGACGCTGAGGGCCACATGGTCCATGCGCCGGAACATCTATGCCTCCAGATCCAGCAGAATCTTGACGCCCTGGCCGCGGCGCAGCATCTCGAACCCCTCCTCCCAGGCCTCCAGCGGCAGGATGGCGGTCACGAGCTGGCGCAGCCTGTCGGCCTCCTCCACCTCGGCGGCGAGGGCCAGCTCCCAACTGCTCGGCGGCGAGCTAAAGCACCCATATGCGTCGATCTCTCGGTAGAGCAAGGTGTTCCAGGGGAGATCCACGGTCGCCGGCCCCGTCAGGCCGATCATGATCAGCTTGCCCGCCTTTTTCACCAGCGCCAGGTCACTGGCGATGGCCACCGCAGAGCCGGACGCCTCGACCCACACATCGACACCGCGGCCCAGGGTGCGGTCCATCACCACCTCGGCCAGATCGGCGTGCTGGACGTTCACCAGGCGGTCGGCGCCCATGGCCCGGGCCAGGTCAAAGCGCTCGTCCTGGTCCAGGTCGGTGCCGGCCACGATAATGTCCTCGGCGCCGAGACGGTCGGCCCACAGCGTCGACATGAGCCCCATGGTGGCCGCGCCGCTGATCAGGATGCTCCTGGGATGGTCGACCTGACCCCGCTCGACCAGGCAGTGCGCGGCGATGGCAAAGGGCTCGGTGACGCCGGCGACCTCCCAGGGCACGCCTTCGGGGATCGGGTGCGCCAGCCAGGCCGGCAGGGTGAGATACTCGGCAAAGGCGCCGTCGTATCGCGAGCCCAGGGCCAGCTTGGCGTCGCAGATGTGGGGCTTGCCCGCCTGGCAAAGCTCGCACTGGCCACAGGCGCCCGTGTGCAGCTCGCCCACCACCCGCTGCCCCTCGGACCAGCGATCCTGCACGGCCGCGCCCACCTCGACGATGGTGCCGCAATACTCGTGGCCCATGATCACGGGGGGATCGTTGGGGAACTCGTCCTGGGCAATGTGCAGGTCGGTGCCGCAGACGCCACAGTACTTGATCTTGATCAGGAGCTCGTCGTACCCAGGCGAGCGCACGGGCATCTCGGCGATCTCGACATGTCCCGGACCAGCGGCGGACTTGATCAGTGCTCTCATGGCCTTCCTCTCATGCGTCATGGCCATACCGGCCATACTCGTCCAGCGCGTCGAACAGGGCCGACAGGTTCTCCCAGGGCACATCGGGGGTGACGGTGTTGCCCGGCGCGGCGATCCACCCTCCTCCCGGCTTGAGCCCCTCACACTGCGCATGGATCATCGCTCGCACCTCGTCGGGGGTGCCGTGCATCAGCTCGCCCTGCAGGCCGATGGTGCCCTCCAGCACGATGTGGCGCCCAAACCGACGTTTGATCCCATAGACGTCCATCGCCTCGGGTTGCACGGTCCGCAGCGATGAGACGCCCATCGCGATGAGGGTCGGGATCACGTCGTAATAGTCACCGTCCGAGTGATAGCGAAACAGGATGTGAGGGTTGACGCGGCGCACCGCATCGATGACCTGCTGCATGCGCGGCGCAAGCCAGCGTTTCCACATGCGCGGGCTGAGGATCATCCCACGCTGGCTGCCGATATCGTCGTTGAGCGAGATGCTGTCGACGCCCGCGGCAGCCAGGCGCTCGGCCTGCGCCACGCGAATGTCGGTCACGCGCTGCAAGAGGGCGTCGGCCAGTTCGGGATCGTCGTACATGTCCTCGAACAGGCCCACCTGGGTGCGCAGGCTCCAGGCGGTCTGGTAGATCCAGCCGATGTGGGCATCCACAAAGTAGCCTGCATCGTGCAGCCGCGCGACCTCGTGCTCCAGATGGTCGTGCTGCCACTCGCCCACATAGTCGGGCCAGGGGTACTCGTCGAGCTCGGCAACGGAGCGCAGATGGCCCAGCGGCGCGACCGGGGCGCTCAGGTGATACAGGTGGGCGGGACGGGTGGCGACGCCCCACTCGGGCGGGAAATCCCGGTGATCCCAGGACAAGAGCCGCTCGTGCTCGACGTCGGCGAAATAGCGGCCAAAGCGATCCTCCAGATCCGGCAGCAAAGCGGGGGGCAGAAACGCGACCTGCGCAATGTCCCACTCCCAGTAGTCTGCCGCATCGGTATGGTCCGTCTCGCGCCGAAAGGTCTCGACCACGTCGGGCGCCAGGGCGGCATAGCGAGGGACACGGTCGGGCTCCTCGAACTGGAAAACGCGGCGCAGGCGCTCGCGATGGTGCATCCTGACCCTCCCTCTGATGGGGACGCTGGCTCACGGTATGGCGATGTACTGTATCATATGGCGCAATGCGGCGGCGTCAAGGTTCGCAAAGAGGCAGCGTAACGGGGCGGGGCGCTCTAGGACTCGCCACCCAGCCGTTCCATCAGCCAGAGGATGAGCCAGAGCAGGCCGAACAGGGTCAGGATGCTCCCCATGCAGAACAGGCCCAACGCGGCGGCTGCGGCGCCCCAAAAGCGCCAGATCAGGACGCCGCCCACCAGCAGCGCCAGGCCGAAACCGCCCAGGATCAGGTGGCGCTCGGTGGCGGCGGCGTGGCGGCGACGATCCGTCGAATGACCGCGATGATCGCCCACCTGCCGGCTCACACCGCCGGTCCGCGCAGGCCGCAGACCTCGCCCACAAACTCGATCTCGACTGTGGTGTGCTCGATGGCCGGATCCTCGATGGCCTCGCGGGCCGCACACTTGATCTGGAAAAGCTCCTCTACATCGGCATCCTCGGGAACGACGAGATGCGTGGAGAGGACGTGCCGTACACCGTCCATCGACCAGATATGGGTGCTGTGGACGGACAGCACGCCCTCGATCTGGGCCAGCCGTGACTCGATGCCCTCCAGGTCGATCCCTTCGGGGACCGCCTGCAGGAACAGGCCCGCGGCCTGCCGCAGGCCCCGGATGGCGTTGTAAAGCACCCACAGGCTGATGACCACCGAGAGGGCGGGGTCGAGAAAGGGCAAATCGCGAAAGAGCAGAATGATACCGACCACGAGCACGCCGATCCATCCCAGGATGTCCTGCATCAGGTGGAGCATGACCGCCCGGGCATTGAGGCTCTCGTCATGGGTCAGGCGAAAGGCCGCCGCCGCATTGACGCTGATGCCCACCACCGCCAGGAGGAGCATGCCCTCGGCCATGGGCGTGCCCGGCTCGAACATGCGCGGGATGGCCTCGCTGAGGATGATCACGCTACCGCCCACGAGGATGACGGTGTTGAGCAGGGCGCCCAGCAGCGAAAAGCGACGGTAGCCGTAGGAAAAGCGGGTGTCGGGATTGCGCGCGCTCAGGCGCTGCAGATACCAAGCCAGGCCCAAGGAGACGCTGTCGCCCAGGTCGTGCAGGGCGTCGGCCAGAATCGCCAGGCTGCCGGTCCACAGGCCACCGACCAGCTCGATGATGGCAAAGCCGGCGTTCAGGAACAGGGCAACCTTGAGGTTGCCCGTTGTATCGATATGCGGGCCATGCCCATGTCCATTGTGCTGATGCGCCATAGTGCAGCTCCGTACTGGATGCTCTCACTCTATTATAGCATCCGGGCGTGAGTACCGCAATGTACGATACCTGGGGAGAGTATCGGGCACAGGGTACGATGGCTGCGTCTTTTGCTAGAGGAGGGAGAGCTGTTGGCCGGGCGATGGCGCGACATAGGGGGGTACGCGCGTTTGCAGGCCATGTTGCGCCACGAGCCCGTCAAAGTGCGCTTGTAACTGTGCCGTGTTGGGACAGGAGCAGTCATAGCGCTCGCCATAGCGCCGCTCGTAGCGGGCCCGCAGCCCGGGGAACAGCCGGTCGAGCTGGGCATAGTAATAGTCGCGCTGGCGATTCCGCAGCGTCATGCCGAACCCGGGCAGCACATAGGTGGCGCCGGCCGCCACCGCCGACTCGACGACGGCGGTGACGTTCTCGAGCGTGTCCTCGATCATCGGCAGGATCGGCATCATGGTCACGCCCACGGTGACCCCCGCCCGGGCCAGGGCCGCCATCGCCGCATAGCGCCGCGTGGGCGACGGCGCGCCGGGCTCGAGCCGGGCCGCCAACTCATCATCGGCGGTGGTGACGGTGAACGAGACATACGCGGCCCGCTCGGCGATTCTCGCCAGCAGGTCGGTGTCACGCAGCACCAGGTCGCTCTTGGTGATCAGGTGCAGGGGGTAGCGGTGGCGCAGGACGACCTCCAGCGCCCGGCGGGCGAGGCCATACTCGGCCTCGATGGGGCCATACGGATCGCTCATGGAGCCGGTGCCCACCAGGCCGACGACCCGCTTGCGGGGCAGCTCGTCGGCCAGCCGCTCGATGGCGTTTACCTTGACCAGAATGTCGTCGAAATCGTCGATGCCATAGCACAGACTGCGCGAGTCGCAATAGATGCAGCGATGCTGGCAGCCGCGATAGATGTTGAACGTGTACTTGAGGCCAAACCAGGGGTCTGGCGACGTGTGGTGCGACAGCATCGTCTTGGCCTGGATCTCGTGCACGGCCATGGTGCGCTCCTGCGGTCCGTCTAGGGCGTGATCTCGGTGCGCTGCTTGATCTTGGCCTCGTCCAGCGCAAACCCGAACCCGGGGCCCGCCACCGGTAAAAAGTAGCCGTCCTGCGGCGCGTAAAAGTCGGTGTAGAAATGCTGGGCGTTGGCGTTGAGCTTGACGCCCCACTCGCACAGGGGCGCGGTGTGGGCCGGGGTCGCCATCTGCAGGTGGATCGCCATGCGCCCCGACTCGTTGCCGTGGGGGATCACCGGCACGCCATAGATCGACGCCAGCGAGATGATCTTGCGCATCTCGGTAATGCCCCCCGCGTTGATGGGGTCGGGCTGCAGCACGCTGGCGGCGCCCAGATCCAGGAGTTGCTTGATCTGCCAGCGTCCCTGGAAATGCTCGCCGTACGCCAGGGGGATGCTCGTGGCCCGCGACAGACGCAGGTGGGCCTCCTGGGCGTCAAAGGGTAGGGGCTCCTCGATCCAGGCCGGGTGGTAGGGCTCCAGGCGGCGGGCCAGCTTGCAGGCGTACAGCAACGAGTTCTCCGTCGGCTCGGAGAGCAGCCAGTCCACCATGATATCCACATCGTCCCCGACGGCCTCCCGTACCGCCCGGATGAGGGCCACGTTGCGGTTGAGCCCCTGGTCGCCGTCGCTGGCGTTGTAAGAGAGGTACCACTTGAGCGCCGTGAACCCCTGGGCCACCGTCTCGACCGAGACCTCGGCAGCGCGCTCGGGTTCGGTCGAGTAGCCCAGCATGCCGGCATAGGCGCGCACCCGCGGCTGCACGGGCCCGCCCAGCAGGCGGTAGACCGGCTCGCCCCGTGCTTTGCCCATCAGATCCCACAGCGCCAGATCCAGCACCGAGATGGCCGACATGCGCTCTTGACGCATATAGGTGCCGGTATGCATCTTGTGCCAGAGGTACTCGACGGCCATGGGGTCCTCGCCCACCAGCTCTTGGCCGACGGCGGCGGTCATGCGCGACCCGCCATACGACAGGCCGGTGATGCCGGCGTCGGTCTCGATCTCGGTGAACGCCGCGCGGTAGGGTGTCTGCTCATAGGGGGCCAGGCCCAGGCGTGGGGTCTCGAACAGGGCCATGCCATCGCGCAACTCGCCCTCGACCCGGAACACGCGCACTGCGGTGATCTTCATCTGTGACTGCTCCTGCATGGAAACGGCAATGATCGTCAACGCCACAAGCATAGCACCGACGCGCAGGATGCGCCAGAGGCGGCTTTATCCCACTAGCGGCCAAAGCCCACGTCGTTCAGGTAGATGGCGCCGGCGGGGCTGCGATCAAAGCGCAGGCGGATGGCGGCCACGTCATCGGCAGCAAACGCCGGTGTCTCTGCGACGAGCTGCCCGATGGGGAGCCAGTAGCTTTGGGGGATCGGCTCGGAGGGCGGTTGCAGGTCGAACAGGGGCGACTTGCGGCGGGGCCCCGCGATGGGCGGCTGCACGGGGGCAAACGCGCTCAGGGGCAGGCGCGCCACCTGGCCTGCGCCATCGACCAGCTCGACGGTGAGATCCAGCGGGGGGCGCTCGTCGTTCGAGGCGGCCGCATCCGCCCCGGGCAGCGCCTGTGTGGACTCGGCCACGCTCAGCGTGAGGGCGTCGTTGGGAGCGGGCCGCCAATCGTCGGGGAGCTCGATGACATAGTGTGGGTCCTCGTGCTGGTCCCTGTCCCAGCCCAGGAGCAGCACATGGGTGGCGGGCGGGCTCAACCGCAAGGGCAGGCGCTGCTGCCGCCACAGCACGAGATCGACGCCCTGTTGGCGGCCGCCGGGCAGCGTGGTCGTGCTGGGGTCCAGGTCCTCCTGGTGGTTGGCGATCCAGGTGATGCCGCTGTCGGCGTACTGGGATATGTACACGTCCTCGGGGAGCCAGGCGGCCCCGGCGCGGGGGTCGCGGAACAGGGCGCGGTACTCGTCGTGGCCGCCCAGCGTGGCCTCCACGAACGCGGACAGGTACACGCGGGCGAGCTGACGCTGGTCGGCGGCGGCCATCAGCGTGCGAACGTTGAGGAACCCGCCAAAGACGCCGGGCACGTCATAACGGCCCCATTCGGTGTTGAACTGGCCGTGGTTCGCGCCATAGACGTACAGCCCGGCCTTGAACCAATCGTCACCGTCGGTAAAACCCAGGCGATGGTAGGGATCCATGCCCATATACGACTGTACGTCGCTGTCCTGGGCGCCGTGGATGACGAAATAGTTCACGTTTTCCAGTGGCGTCGCCGCGCCCGCGGGCTGATACTGCCCGTCCACCGGCGCGATGGCGGCCACAGCCTGGATGCCAAAGCCATAGTCGAAAGTGACCGTCGCATCGTCTGGAAAATGGGCATAGCGGTTGAACCGCGCCGCCACGACCACGGCCTCGCCGCCCCGCGAGTGGCCGATCAGCGCGACACTGTCCAGGTCCACACGCCCTGAGAACAGGTGCTCAGGCGTTTCGTTCCACTCTCGCCAGAGGCGCAGGTGCTCTAGCAGGAGCCACGCGCGTGCATCGGTGGCATCCGGCAGGTCGAGCCCGCGGGTCAGCGACAGGTTGAGGAAATTCTCGTCCACGGAGAGGGCAATGTAACCCCGGCTGGAGAACAGCTCGCCCAGGTAGGCATAGCCCGCGTCCGACGGCTTCTCCATGAGGGCGTTGCCGTGCACCATGAGGACCAGCGGCAGCGGTGGGCTGTCGGCGGCGTCGAGCAGGTCGGCGGGGTCGAGCAGGTCGGCGGGATACCAGACCCGGGCGTTGAGCGGCAGCGCCTCGGGGCCAAAGCCCCAGTACGCCTCACGCAGGCGGGCCCGCAGGCCACGCCAACCGGTCAAAAAGGGCGTACCATCCACCGTCTCGCTCACCAGGTCCACGTCGGCGCCATACTCGGGGCGGCGCCGGTCGGTGCCGCTGCCATAGGTCAGCGTCGCCACCCGATGGGGCCCCGGCAGCGATGGATCGGGCGCATCGAGCATCGCGGGCGGCTGCGTGCCCAGCGCCAGGGCATGGACCGGCGGCTCGCGATCGAACCCATCCCCCGCAAACCAGATGGCGCCATAGAGGGTGGCAACGAGGCCCAACGCGATACCCACCACGGCGATGCCGCGCTGCACCGGCCCCCGGCGAGGGCGGGCCGCCAGCGTCGCCACCCCTGCGCCGGTGATACTGGCGATCAGCAGCACCAGGAGCGCCACGATCGGGCCGCCGAACAGGGCCCCCAGGGCCAGGAGCAGGGTAAGCACCAGAAACAGCGCCAGCCCCACGCACAGGTTGATGGTGGGAATGGGGCGCAACAAGATGCGGATGACGCAAAGGAGGCCGACGAGGACGGCGATGGCCAGAGCGCCGCCGGCGAGGCCCAGCAGCACATCGACCGCGACGCCGTGGGTGGTCATCAGGGCGGAGCCGGCCAGCCCGAGGATGACCAGGGCATACAGCAGCGAGCCCCAAAGGGCGCCGCGCCAGGCGCGTCTCCCCGGCACGAGCGGTCGCAGGTAGCGGTCCAGGCGGCCGACCCGACGGGGTCCGTGGCCCGCTGGATCGGTCTCGTTTCGCGCTCGTGGCATGGCATCTCCTTCGGTGGCCGCAGCCTGCGGTGGCCTCGCACGTGGTTAGTCGCGGCTGGCCTGTGCCGTCGTGACGTCTGAATGAGGATAGTCGAAAACGTGGGCCTGTAAAGCACTGCATCGCCATGGATCGGGGTCTTTTGTGCACGTTCCGCTCTCAGGTTGACAGCCCGTGCGCGGGCATGCTATGTTGATGCGCAAGTCTGCCAAGGCCGCCAAGCAACCCGCCAAGGAGCGTTCATGCCCCACCAACCCTTTCACTATCGTAGCCTGGACGATTTGCGGCAAGAGATCGACGAGCTGGGCGTCGACCTGCCCCTTTCCGAGGATCTTGCGTCCCTGGCGCAGCCTGTCGCCATCGGGGGGCGTGTGGCGCCCAATGCCCTGGCCGTCCAGCCGATGGAGGGCTGCGACGGCACGCCCGATGGCCGCCCCGACACCCTCACCGTCCGGCGCTATGTGCGTTTTGCGGGCGGTGGCGCGGGCTTGCTCTGGTTCGAGGCGACGGCCATCGCGCCCGAGGCCCGCGCCAACCCGCGCCAGCTCCTGCTGACGGAGGAGACGGCGCCCGCCTTTGCCCAGCTCCGCGAGACCGCCGTGGACGTCGCGCAGAGCGCCTTTGGTTCCTCGTTCGAGCCCTTTACCGTGATCCAACTGGCCCATTCGGGGCGCTACAGCCGGCCGCTGGA
>SKRJ01000449.1 GCA_007118555.1 Anaerolineae bacterium
CGCCATGCTGCTCTGCCTGGACCCGGCGGCCCCCTACAGCGGCGATCTGCCCGAGCGGGACGACATTACCTATTTCGTCACCCACCCCTGCCATCCGTCCATCGCCAACAAGGACCTGCCCCGCGAGGCACTGGAGGACTATTTCGGCGGGATCGCGCCCCAGGCCCTGGTGTGCGCCCTGATGCAGGGGCCCGAGTCGGACTATGCCAAGGGGGAGGAGCTCTCGCGCCTCATGTTTGCCCCGGTCTCGAACACGCACCGGGTCACCGTGGAGCAGATGGCGCTGCTGGAGCCCGCCATGGCCGAGACGGTGGCGCTGACCTGCATCGCGGTCATTCGCGAGTCGATGGACGAGGTGATTGCCCGGGGCGTGCCCGAGGCGGCCGCTCGCGACTTTATCCTGGGGCACCTCAACGTCAGCATCGGCATCCTGTTTGGCCTGATCGACGCCCAGGTGTCGGATGGCGCCCGGCTGGCGATGGAGCGGGCCCGCACGACGCTGTTCCAGCCCGACTGGAAAAAGGTGTTCGAGACCGAGAACGTCATCGCCGAGGTCAAGTCGATCACGGCCGGCACCGCCAAGGGCTAGCCGCCGATGCGTCTTGGCCTCGGTTCCTTTGCCTATGCCTGGTCCATCGGCGTCGGCGAGCGCGTCCCCGCCGAGCCCATGACCGCGGTGGGCCTGGTGGAGGAGGCGGCGCGCCTGGGGGTGCGTCTCGTCCAGATCGGCGACAACCTGCCTCTGCACACGATGCCCGAGGACGAGCTTTCGGCGCTGCAGGCACGGTCCGAGGCGCTCGACGTGGCGATCCAGGTGGGCGCTCGGGGCAGCGACCCGGAGCTGCTGCGCTGCTACCTGGACCTGGCCACGCGCCTGGGCTCGCCCCTCGTGCGCACCGTGATCGACACGGCCACCCATCAGCCCACGCTGGACGAGGTCAAAGCGCTCTGGCGTCCGATTCTCCCGGCGTACGCTGACCGGGGGGTGGTGCTGGCTGTGGAGAATCACGACCGTTTCAAGGCCCGCGAGCTGGTGCATCTGATGCAGCGCCTGGATAGCCCCGCCGTCGGCATCTGCCTGGACACGGTCAACTCCTTTGGGGCGCTGGAGGGGCCCGAGGTGGTCGTGCCGATCCTGGCGCCCTGGACCGTGAACCTGCATGTGAAGGATTTCACGATCTCCCGCCCCAGCCACAACATGGGCTTTGTCGTGGTTGGTTGTCCCACGGGGCAGGGGCTGCTGGATGTGCCCTGGCTGCTGGAGCTGGTGCGCGCCCACGGCCGCGATGTCGACGCCATCATCGAGCTGTGGCCCGCGCCCGAGCCCACGCTTGAGGCGACTATGGCTGTCGAGCGTCGCTGGGCCGGCGAGAGCGTACGCTATATGCGGGAGCTGCTGCCCGAGTAGGAGGAATCCCATGGCCGAACGACCGGTAAATGTCCTGCGTTATGGACGCCCCGAGGACCTGCCCGAGACGTTTCCCCTGCGAGCGGGGCCCCTGACCGCCCAGTTCCACGATGGCGACTTGCGCTATATCCGCATGGGGCCCCACGAGATCCTGCGCCGCGTCTATGTCGCCGTGCGCGATCACAACTGGGACACGATCCCGGCGACGCTGAGCGACCTGGCCATCGAGCAGGGGGAGGACTCGTTCGAGATCCGCTATCACGCGCTGCACGAGCAGGGCGACGTCTGCTTTCGCTGGGATGCCACGATCACAGGCTCTCCCGAGGGCCAGATCGTCTATCGAATGGATGGCGAAGCGTGCAGCACGTTCCTGCGTAATCGCATCGGCATCTGCGTGCTGCATCCCACCGAGGAGAGCGCCGGCGCGGCCTGCCGCGTCACCCACACCGATGGCTCGGTCACCGAGGGCACGTTGCCGCGCTATATCTCGCCCCATCAGCCCTACAAAGAGATCCAGGTCATCGCCCATGAGGCTGCCCCCGGCCTGTGGGCCGACGTCCAGTTCGCAGGCGAGGTGTTCGAGATGGAGGACCAGCGGAACTGGACCGACGCCTCCTTCAAGACCTACAGCACGCCGCTGGAGCTGCCCTTTCCTGTGCGCATCGACGAGGGGACGCCCGTGCGCCAGTCGGTGACCCTGTCCGTGCCGGCCGATCTCCCGGCGGATTCGGTGTCTCCTACCGCAGAGCAACGCCCCGAGCCGGTGACCCTCGCCGTGGGCGAGCCGATCCGCGATCCGCTGCCGCCGTTGGGCCTGGGGATGGCCAGCCACGGCCAACCGTTGAGCGACCAAGAGATCGAGCGGCTGCGCGCCCTGGGCCTGGCGCACCTGCGGCTCGACCTGGAGGCCTCGGATGCCCTGCGCGACACGCTGACCATGGCCGCGGAGCAGGCAAGGGGCCTGGACGCAGACCTGGAGATGGCACTGCCGCTGGCCCGCTTTGGCGAGGAGGCATTGGCAAGCCTCGCAGATTTGATGCGTGATCGGCAGCCTCCCGTGCAGCGCTGGCTGTTGCTCACCGACGGCCTCGAGGCGGACGAGGCGCGGGACGCCATCGCGCGTGCGCGCGGGCTCTTGGAGGAGCTGACGCCGGAGGCCGCGATTACTGTGGGTGTC
>SKRJ01000215.1 GCA_007118555.1 Anaerolineae bacterium
CAGGGTGGTCACTACCATGATCGTTGCCTGCATACCAAGCCGCTCCGACCCGCGTTTGTCCAGCCCATGCTCTGCCGCTTGCGCGCCCGTGGCGGCGCTTTGCGTGAGGGGCCGTGTCTCTGGTGCGGTCGGCCCTGACACGTTGTTTGCTGGGGGTTCGCCGCCGATGCTGGATGCCGGTGCCCAAGAGTTGGTCTCATATCGCGCAATAGGATCCAAGGAAAAGGATCCAGAAAATATCAAGATCAAAATCAAAAGTATACTGTACATCAATCAGCCCTATGTATAAAAGAGATAGGATATTGAATGCCCACTCTAGGGGCATCGGTTGTTCGGCCAAGCCGTACATGGAAAACGCCGCCATAGTCAAACCAATGCTTGGCACCATGGGGCGTTATATGACTCCATATTTACATGTTACAATGGGCGCGGCTGCACGTCAAGGCAATTTGACGTATTTTGCGTACGACGAAAGGACGGTCTTTTTCTTTTGCTTATTGGCCCCATGCTGGTATGCTGGCCTCCACGACACGGCGGATCTTCCCGAGGCAATGGGCTTTTCCCGTGAACCTGCCTCCATCTGGTATAATGGACGTACTATGCAAGTGATCTCGAATATGGAACAGACAAAGATCGAGGCCGACACCGTTCTGACGGTGGGCTCCTTTGATGGGCTGCATCGCGGCCATCAAAAGCTCTTTCGCGAGCTGATCGCTCGCGCCAAGACCAGGGGGGTGCTTTCCGCCGCGGTCACTTTTTACCCCCATCCCCGCGTCGTGTTGCATCCCGACGTGCAGCCGACCTATCTCACCACCGACAACGAGCGCGCCCGTATTCTCAAAGGCCTGGGCCTCGATCTGCTGGTGCTGATCGCCTTTACCCGCGAGTTGGCCGCTACCCCGGCCGAGGACTTTGTGCGGCAGTTGGTCCAAGAGCTGCGCATGCGCGAGTTGTGGGTGGGGCCAGGTTTTGCCCTGGGGCGTGGGCGCGAGGGCCAGATCCCGGCACTCTCGCGCTTGGGAGAGACCCTGGGTTATGCGCTCCATACGGTGGCTCCCATCTATGACGAGGGGGAGCCGATCAGCAGCACCCGCATTCGCCGCCTGCTGGCCAACGGGCAGGTTGCTGACGCCGCCAGGCTGCTGGGTCGTTACTATGCTCTCAGTGGTGCGGTGCTCCATGGGGCGCAACGGGGACGTCAGCTAGGCTTTCGTACGGCGAATCTGCGGGTGCCCGTTGAGCGGGCATCGCCTGCCGACGGCGTCTATGCCGTGTGGGCCATCGCCGGCGATGAGCGGCATCCTGGTGTGGCCAACATCGGCATCCGGCCCAGCTTTGACGCCGGCGAGCGCCTGCTAGAAACGCACCTGATCGGTTTCGAGGGTGATCTGTACGGGCGCCACCTGCGGGTCGAGTTCGTGCGGCATCTGCGCGGCGAGCAGCGCTTTGAGAGCGCCGAGGCGCTGACGGCCCAGGTGCAAGAGGACATACGCGTCGCCACGCGTCTTTTGGTCCAAGTGCCTACGGAGTAGATAGCATGGCTCACGAGCCCTTTGTCGAGATCGATCATACCGCCGATGTGGCGTTGCGGGTGCGCGGACAGGATCTGCCTTCGCTCTTTCTGCATGCGGCCCAGGGGCTGTTCCATCTCCTGCGTTGCGAGCCGGCGGGAGAACTCGAGTCCTTTGAGGAGACGATCTCTTTGTCCGCCGACGATCTGGAGATCCTGCTGGTGGACTGGCTGGACGAGCTGCTCTATCTGGCGGAACGCCACAAGGTCTGCCTGGAGCGCTTTGAGATCGAATCCCTTGATGACACCTCGCTTTCAGCCAGCGTGCGTGGCTCTGGTCCCCAGTATCCCCAGCGCGACATCAAGGCCGTGACCTATGCCGATCTGGCCATCCGTCAGGTCGACGGCGGCTACGAGACCATGGTGACGTTTGACGTTTGAACCTGCCCCTTGCGCGGAATGCGTGGGACAGGAGATAGGAGGCATTCCAATGCCAAGCAAAGACGATTTCCATCGCTCGACACCCTATATCTGGGAGATCCCCTCATCATACCGCGACGATATGCGCGCGCCGGCCCGCGTCTATGCCGATGAGGAACTGCTGGAGGCGTCCCTGGAGGATCGCTCCCTGGAGCAGTTGGTCAACACCGCCACGCTGCCGGGCATCACCAAGTATGCTCTGGCCATGCCCGACATGCACCAGGGCTATGGCTTTCCCATTGGCGGCGTGGTCGCCACGGCCCTGCCCGATGGCGTCATCTCGCCGGGGGGCGTGGGATATGACATCAACTGTGGCGTGCGCCTGCTGAGCACCGGCATCAGGGCGGAGGATCTGGCCCCCCACATGGAGGACCTGATGACCGCGATCGAGTCTCGGGTGGCGACCGGCGTCGGCGCCTCGGGCGGAATGCGCGTCAAGCGTGGCGAGCTGGAGCGGGTGTTGGAGCAGGGCGCCGAGTGGGCTGTGGGGCGCGGCTATGGCATCCGGGAGGATACCCGACGCACCGAAGAGGGCGGCCGGATGCGCTCCGCCGACCCGGCCAGCGTCAGCGCCCGCGCCATGGAGCGTGGCC
>SKRJ01000275.1 GCA_007118555.1 Anaerolineae bacterium
ATCGCAAGGCCGCAAGAGCTGCTGGCCATTGTGTCAGACGACGCCGACCTGACCGACGAGCGCGTTGCGCCTCGCTTTGGCACGAGCGACGTGGATGGCTTGGTGCAATGGCTGGAGGGCCGCGGCCTGGTGCCGCCACGGACGAGCTAGTCGCCGGTAGCCACCTCATCGCCGCCAGCACGCGCCACCACCGCCAAGAGGCCCAGGATGACGAGGCCGCCGCCTACCAGAATGCCCAGCTTGACGATGCGCAAAGGGGCAAAGAGGGCCACCGCGCCCAGCGACGCCGTGATGCCATAGTAGAGCAGGACGATACGGCCCACGGGCCATCCCAGGTCCTGGAGCCGCAGATGCAGGTGCCCCCGATCACCCAGGGCGATGGGCTGGCCCCGCCGCCACCGCGAGTAGACCTGCCAGACGATGTCGACGATGGGCAGCCAGAGCACGAGCAGCACCGAGGCGAACTTGGCGCCGGCGACGATGGCCAGGGCCCCCAGCGCATAGCCCAGCACATAGGCCCCGCCCCCCAAAAAGATGCGTGCCGGAAAAAAGTTGAACACCAGGAACCCGAGGCAGCAGCCGATGAGAGCCAGGGGCAGGAGCGAGACGCTGTATTGGCCCAGGCGCAGCATGTGGACGAACAGCACCCCCGCCGCGATGGCGGTAACCCCCGTCGCCAAACCATCCAGCCCATCGACCATGTTGACCGTGTCGGTCATGACGACGAGCCACACCAGAGTGATGGGCAACATCAGATACCAGTCCACCCAGATCTGCTGGTCGGTGAGAGGATTGTTGAACACTTCGACAAACACCCGGAATGCGATGGCCACCAGCGCCGCGACCACCATCCCGCCCAGTTGTGCCCAGGCCGGAAGCTTGAAGCGATCATCGACGAGGCCCACGATCCAGACTACGCCCATGCCCAGCAGCACACCCACGAGCCGGGTCAACTCCAGGGGATCATCGCGGGCGACGCCCAGGATCACGGGCAGCAGCGCCGCAAGCATAAAGGCCGGGTAGATGCCTAGGCCACCGATGCGGGGAATCTCGCCCTGATGGGCGCGGCGGCCGCCCGGCCGGTCTACAATGCCCCATTGCTTGCCCAAGCGAATGGCCGCCGGCGTCCACAGCGCCACGCCGCAGAACGCAACGGCCAGCACCAGGGGGTAGAGCCATAGGGGCATGGGGCTAGTCCTGCTGCGTGCCGAATTGACGATCCCCCGCGTCACCCAGACCTGGGACGATGTAGCCCTCGGGCAGATCGCCCGGCTCTGAGGGGGGCGGGGTGAGGTGCTCATCAATGGCGGCGAGATAGATGTCCACGTCGGGATGGGCTTCCGACAGGGTTTCTATGCCCTTGGGGGCCGCGAGAATACCAAGGAACCGTATGCGCCGCACGCCCCACTCCTTGAGGGCGTCGATGGTGGCAACGGCGGTGCCGCCCGTGGCCAACATGGGGTCGAGCACGAGGCAGATGTCCACGGTAGGGGATTGGGGCAGCTTGTTGTAGTAGTGGACGGGCTGGAGGGTCTCTTCGTCGCGGTAAACGCCGATATGCCATACCTGTGCGTCGGGGATCAACTCCCAGATGGCCTCGACCATGCCCAGCCCGGCGCGCAGGATCGGTACCAGGCCGATCTGCTCCGCCAGAGCATGGCCATGCGCTCTGGCCAGGGGCGTCTTGATCTCGCGCTCCACAAGCGACAGATCAAACGTGGCCTCGTAGGCTAGCAAGGTGGCCAACTCGCGCACCAGGGCCCGAAACTGGAACGAGGTCGTGCTCGCATCCCGCAGCAGAGCGAGTTTGTGCTTGACCAGAGCATGGTCCGAGACGATGACACGCCCCTGGGAGCAGGCGGGCTGAGGGTTCGCCGTGTCTGGCATAGCGCCTCCTTGATACGACAAGGGGCAGCCCTGCCAAGGCAAGGCTACCCCCGTTATCTCTCCAAGGTCAGTCTACCCTAGGCGTGCTTGCCCTGGGTGCACTCTTCTTCGCGCAGGAGCCGTTCCCACTCCTTATCGACCCTCTCCTGGATCTCTTCGACAAGCCAGGCATTGGCCGGTCGGAACAGGTGGCGGAAGCGCCCCTGGGTCTTGAGCCAGTCAGCCACAGGCTTTTTCTCGCGCGGCTTGTAGTTGATGGTTACGACACCGTCCTCAACCTCGTACAGAGGCCAGTAGCAGGTGTCGGTGGCCAGCTCGGTGATGGCCATCGTCTCGTCGCTGGCATGGCGCCAACCGCGTGGGCAGGGGGCCATGACGTTGAGCACGGCGGGGCCATCGACGGCCGCGGCCTTTTTCGCCTTGCGCATCAGGTCGCGGAAGTTGTGCGGCGAGGCCTGGGCCACGTACGGGATTTCGTGGGCAGCCATGATGCGCGTGAACGGCTTGCGCCACTGGGGCTTGCCGGGTATCACAGAGCCGGCCGGCGTCGTGGTCGTATCGGCGCCCTTGGGCGTGGCGCTGGAGCGCTGGATGCCGGTGTTCATATAAGCGCCGTTGTCATAACAGACATAGAGCATCTGGTGCCCGCGCTCAACGGCCCCCGACAACGCCTGCAATCCGATGTCATA
>SKRJ01000040.1 GCA_007118555.1 Anaerolineae bacterium
CGCGCACCGGCGCCTCGATCCGGGCATCGCCGAACACGACCTTACCGATGCCCTCCTCGATGGCCTCGATAGCCCCCAGCACCTTGATGCGCATGCGCCCCTCGGCGTGCTCCATCAGCTCGTGGGCGCGGGCCGGCTCAATATGCTCCACCAACGTGGACTCGTCGGGGAACTCGCGCAGCAGCCCCGGCACGTTGGACAGGATGAGCAGTTGCTCGGCGCCCAAGGCCGCGGCGATCTTGGCGGCCGCCCGGTCGCCGTCCACGTTGATGGCCTCGCTGTTCGTGCTGATGGCGGGCGGCGATATCACCGGCGTATAGCCGTTATCCAGCAGCAGGCGCAGCAGATCCACGTTCACCGTGTCCACCGTGCCCGTCAGGTCGTCCCGCACCACCATGCGGCGCCCCTTGTGCATCACCTTGATGGCATCCTTGCGGCGGCCCTCCAGCAGGCGCCCGTCGATGCCCGAGAGCCCCACGGCGTTGACGCCCAAAGCCTGCAGACGCTCGACCAACCCTTTGTTGATCTCGCCGCAATAGACCATCTCGAAAATCTCGAGGGTCTGGCGGTCGGTGCGCCGGCTGGTATAGCCCGAGACCGACGTGAGGAACTGGGGCGGATGGCCCAGCTTTTCTGCCACGACGTTGGTGCGGTGCGACCCGCCGTGTACAAACACCAGCTCCTGCCCCTCTTGCACCAGCGACGCGATATCCCGGCACACGGCGTCCAGGTCGATCCCCTCGCTGCCGCCCACTTTGATCACGATCATAGCGCTGCCCCCCTCGTTCCTATACCGGATGCAGGCCGGGGAAGGAGAGACCGGTGGTCTCGTCCCAGCCGTACATCAGATTCATGCACTGCACCGCCGAACCGGACGCGCCCTTCATCAGGTTGTCCACGGCGGCGATGGCCACGATGCGGCCGCTGTCGGCGTCATAGTCGAACCCCACCTCGGCATAGTTGCTGCCCGCCAGGATCTTGGGCTCGGGATAGCGATAGACCCCCTGCCGCTCGCGCACGAGGCGCACAAAGGGCTCCTTGCCATAGGCCCCCCGGTACACCTTCCACAGCCCCATCAGGTCCATCTCGTCCCGCAGCTCGGGGCGCACAAAGGCGTGGGCCGTGGCCAGCACGCCGCGCACCAGCTCGATGCTGGTCACCGACATGTGCACATCGGTGGTGGCGTTGGCGCGGCCCAGGGCCTGCAACACCTCGGCGGTATGGCGGTGCCCCGTAGGCGCAAAGGAGCGCACAGCGTGGCTGCGGTCCGGGTGGTGCGACGAGGGCCCCGCCGACGCCCCGCCCTCCGACGAGCCCGCCTTGACCTCGACGATGACCCCCCGCTCGGGATCGGCGACCTCCCCCGCAAACAGGGGCCACACGGCCAGGTTGGTGGCGGTGGCGTTGCAGCCCACGCCGCTCACATAGCGGGCGCCGCGGATCTCGTTACGGTACACCTCGGGCAGGCCATAGACAAACCGCTCCAGCCACTGGGGCGCCGGATGCTCCTCACCGTACCAGCGCGCATAGGTGTCGGCGTCCCGCAGGCGAAAATCGGCAGACAGATCCACGATGCGCTCGGCCCTCTCGGCGAAGTGGTCCATGCGGCGGGCCGCCTCGCCGTGGGGCAGCGCGACGAACAGCAGGTCGCAGGGCTCGAGCATCTCCAGCGGCACGTACTTGAGCCGCGTGATGCTGCGCAGGTTGGGGTGGCGCGTGTGCACGAACCGCCCCGCCGCGCTCTCCGAGGTCACCTGGCCGATCTCGACCTCGGGATGGAACAGCAGCAGGCGCAGCAGCTCGCCCCCCGCATAGCCCGAACCGCCTACAATAGAGACCTTGATGCTCATGCCTCGCCCCTTCCTACCGCGATGCAATAGTCCGCCACATGGGCCGGGATGTCGACCCCGGTGGTGTCGATGCTATTGCGAAACTCCATGGTATAGTTGACCTCGCACACCGTCAGCATCCCGTCGGCATCCTCCAGGATGTCCACAGCCACGACGCCGCCGCCCACCGCGCGGGCCGCCGCCAGCGAAATGGCGTCGATCTCGGGCGTGACCGGGCAGTTCGTGGCCACTCCACCCCGGGCCGTGTTGGTGATCCAGTGCTCGGACGTGCGATAGATGGCACACACAGTCTGATCGCCGACGACAAAGCTGCGGATGTCGCGCTGCGGCTTGTCGATATACTCTTGGATATAGTAGATCGAGTGATGGTACGAGCCCAGCACCTTTTTGTGCTCCACGACGGCCTCAGCCGACTCGCGATCGTTCACCTTGGCGATCAGCCGCCCCCAGGAGCCCACGGCGGGCTTGAGCACCGCCGGGTAGCCGATCTGCTCGATGGCCTCCATGGCCGACTCGGGGGTGTACGCCATGATGGTGCGCGGCGTGGGCACCCCGGCCTGCAGCAGCGCCAGCGACGTGCTGAACTTGTTGCCACACACGTTGGCCACATGGGCGCTGTTGACCGTCGGCACGCCCCAGGCGTTGAGCATGTCCAGCGTGTACAGCGCCCGCGAGTGATTGATGCAGCGCTCGACCACCACGTCATAGCCCCGCAGGGCGCC
>SKRJ01000031.1 GCA_007118555.1 Anaerolineae bacterium
CTCGGTGGCGGGTCCCGTCCCGACGGGCAAAATGCGGGCCTCCAGGCTCGCCATTTCGCCGGCCTCCAACTGCTCGCTAAAACCCGGGGGGATGCGCAGTGCAGCCCCCTGCTCGGGCCACTCGCTCACGAGCTGGGGCACAAGGTCGTGGTCGCCCAAAAGCTCGACCAGCGCGGCCCCCAAAGGGCCGGCATCCTCATTGACCACGGCAATCTGCGCCCGAAAGGCCTGCGGCTCGGCCGTAGCGCCACCGCCGCCGCCCAGCCCCCCCGCCACGGCCATGGTGAACAGCAGGGGCAACGCGAGAAAGAACACCCAGGAGGTGGGCGAATCAAACTCTCGGGCAACTTCATTGCGAATCAGGGCCAACAGCTTGCGCATGGTACTCCCTCAGACCAAGAACTGCCGACGAAAGCCGATGGCTGCCACAAGATAATAAGCCAGCGCCAATGCGAGGGCACCCGCCAGATAGGGCAGGACGGCGCTGAGCTCATAGCCGCCCTGGAACCGGCCAAAGATCTCGATCCCCCAAGAGTTGGGCGTTACCAGGCTCAACGTTTGCACCCAGCCGGGCAGATTGGTGCGCGGGAAAAAGCTGCCCGATAGGGCGCCAGCCACCAGGGTGACGCCTGTGCCCAAGGCCGCCGCCTGCGACGTGGTGCGCGCCCAGCCGGCGATGAGGGCGCTCAGACCGGTGGCGCACACTACCAGGATCACGATAGAGATCACCACCGGCAGAGCCGGCCCCCAATAGGCTCCGATGAGCCCACTGGCCCGCCACAGGATCACCATCTGCAGCACGCCTGTGGCAGCCACGCCCGTCATCTTGCCTGCCAGCAGCATCGTCGAGCGGTTGGGTGAGATCAACAGCCGGGGCAGCGTCCCCGCTTCGCGCTCCTGCAGGAGCGAGCGGCCTCCGGCCGTGGCGGTGAACATCATGAACAGCACCGCCATGCTGGCCGCCGAATAGTCCACCCAGCGAAACGGCCGAAAGCCACCGTCGTCGATCAGGAGCCGAATGCCAGCCTCTGTCGGCGGCCCCCCTTGCAGCAGGCCCTCTCCCAGGGTCTGGCCCAGGGCCACCAACTGCGTCGGATCGGCCTGCAGGGCCGGGTCTTGGGCGAGTTGCGCCATGGCGGCATCGACACCGCGGATGGCAACCTGCATCCCGTCCAACACCTGCGACACGATGGCCTGGGTGACCGCGGTGCCAATGGGGCGTCCGGGGCTGGCATAGATCTCGACCAGCGTCGGCAGGAGCTCGACCGTCGGGTTGTCCACCAAGTGCCAGATCGCCTCTATCGCCTCGGCAGGGAGGGGCTCGGCCTCGGCATTCGCTGCAGCAAGCAGGGGGGTGAGAGGCAACATGCGCTCGGTCAGGTCAGCAGGCAGCACAACCAGGGCCGCCGCCTCGTCGCGATCCACCCGCCGCCGGGCCTCGGCCTCATCCGTCACCCGCTCGGGCACCACCAGATCGGCCAGAGCCTCTGACTCGAAGGTCTCTACGAGGAACGCCCCCAGAGGGCCCTGATCCTGGTTGAGCAGCAGCACGGGGATGTTGCTGATAGGCTGATCGGCGTCGCCGCCAAACGCGGCCGCGATCGCTATGGTAAGCAGCAGCGGTGTGAGGAGCATCGAGATGAGGGCGCCCCGGTCGCGAAAGGCCAGGAGCACCTCTTTGCGGGTCAGAGTCCAGAGCTTGTTCACGTGATGACTCCCGAGTCGGACGCCAGCGCCCTGATTCAGTCGCGCAGGGCGCGGCCGGTGAGATGCAAAAAGACCGATTCCAAGTTGGGCTCACGAATCTCGATGTTGCGCACAGCCAGCCCAAGGCTCGCCGCCTCGGCCAGCGCTTGGGGCAGCACGGCCTGGGCCGATTCGACGTTCAGTGTGACCTCGCCGTCGTTCGCGCCGGCCTCATGGATCCCCTCGCCACTGGCCAGGCGAGCCACCAACGGCTCCCCACTTTCACCGTCTCCCAGGGATATCACCAGGGTCTGGAGCTCGCCCACCGTCTGCACCAGCTCTGCCAATGTGCCAAGGGCGATCAGCTTGCCATGATCCATGATCCCGATGCGATCCGAGAGCTCTTGCGCCTCTTCCATATAGTGGGTGGTATAGAGCACAGTCTGGCCGTTATGGCGCATCTCCTTGACCCAGTCGAGGATATAGCGGCGGCTCTGGGGATCGATAGCCACCGTGGGCTCGTCGAGCATCACCAGAGGCGGCATACCCAGCAGCCCGACCGCCAAGTTGAGGCGTCTCTTCATGCCCCCGGAGTAGGTCTGCACCCGATCACCGGCGCGGTCTTGCAGGCCGGTCAGGCCCAGCATTCGCTCGATGTCCTCATCGAGGGCGCTCCCCCGCAGACCGCGCATCTCGCCCCAAAAGCGCAGATTCTCACGGGCGCTGAGGTTCTCGTAGAGGGCCAGCTCCTGGGGCACGACGCCGATGCTGCGTCGCACATCCATCGCCTGGGTGCGCACCGAGTTGCCGTCCACCCAGGCATCGCCCGCCGTGGGACGCAGCAGGGTACTGAGCATGGCAATGGTCGTCGTCTTGCCGGCGCC
>SKRJ01000409.1 GCA_007118555.1 Anaerolineae bacterium
AGCACCATCAGCTCCACGCCCGCGGCATCCAGCGTCGTGGCCTCGGCGCCATCCAGCCCGGCGATGGTGTGCGGGCACAGGTAGAACAGGCGTGTCCGCGTGGCCGGTGTGCCCCGGGGCGGCTCGGGCGTGTCCAGGTAGAGGGTGTCCCGGTCCATCAGCCAGAACCGGGCCCGTTGGGGCTCACGCCCGGGCGCGTCCGGGTTGTAGGGGTACCACAGATCCAGCACGTCCAGAGCGCCCAGAGGGGCGATGTCGTACTCGCGCTGGCCCGCGACCGAGTCCAGCACGGTGACGGCCCGCAGGGGATCGAGGATCCCATACCGGGCCAGGGCTCGGCGCAGGTGGGCCGTGTGATCGCCCACCGACCAGATCAGGTGGTTGAGGTCATCTAGGTCAGCGGCGACACGGGCGATCAGATCTGCCAGTGCAAGCATGGGGCTACCTCCTTGATTGGGATTGGGACCGCGATGGCTCTGCCAGCGATAATGTCGCCAGCAGAGCCATCGCACAGGCGACGCTAGCGGGCGGCGGGGTCTATGCAGGCGGGCGCCTCGATGGGCGCGGTGGGCACAGGCTGGCGGGACACCTGCACGTCATAGCCCATCAGCGCCAGCCCCAGCAACACCAGCGCCAGGATGAACTGCCGCACCGCCTTTTGCACCGATTCCTCGCGATACCAGGGCCAACGGGTCTCCATCCCAGTGCCTCCTATCCTGCCGCTGCGCTAGTTGGCGACATTGTGCTTGTAGATGGCGCGATAGTCACCGACGCCCACAGCAAAGATAAAGCGACATTTCACCCTCATCTCATCATTCGTGAACATCGAGCCCATCAACGGGTGGTCGGCGATGAACAGCTCGGGCGCCCGCGCGAACCGGTACCCGATGACGACCCCCGGCAGGTCCCCCGGGTGGGCGATGGCCGCCCAGTCGTTGGTGTCCGTCCAATCGGGCACGGTGATCACCGAGTGGTTACGCTGCTCGATGGCCCGCGTGTTGCCGGCCAGGCCCGGCTCGAGGGGGGTGGTGAACAGCTCCACGGCGGTCTTTTCCAGCTCGATAGGCACCAGGCAAAACGAGGGGCGCACCCCCAGCCGCTTGTTGCTGCCCAACTCGGCCTGCTTGAACATGGCCGTGACCGTGGCGTGCCAGGCGTTGGCGCTCAGAGCCGTGTTGCCCAGGTTGCCATGGGTCGCGTGGAACAGAGGCGCCTCGTCGGCCAGGGTGGGGCCCACGCCGTCATTGGCCGTGAACAGCGCCGCCACCGCGCTCGACAGGGTGCGCCAGGCGGCGTGCCCCAGCTTGCGAGGGATGGCCCGCACGGCGCCCACGTCGTCGCGGTCGATCATCTCGAGCGTGAGGCCGATATAGTTGCCCTTTTTCACAAAGGGCGCCACCTCGGCATAGTCCTCCCACGTCTTTTCGACGTAGGGATCCCCTTCGTCCACCGTGTCCAGATCGTCGAACCCGCCCAGTGTGATCCAGCGGGTCTCGTTGAGGGTGGGCAGATCCTCCTCATAGACGAACGGGGCCCACCAGTGGGGCCGTGCCTCGTAGGTCTGGAGCATGACCTTGTTGAGCACATTGCGCACCACCTCGATCATGGTCGTGGTGCTGGCCTCGGCCAGGCTCACCCGCTCGCCGCGGAACACACCATAGCGCTCCCAGTCGCCGGTGAGCAGGTCGTACATCTCGCGGATGCCGCTGAGGCGCGGAGCGTCGCGGTGCGCGGCGGTGTCGCCCCGGTTCCAGGAGCCCGCCTCACCGCCCACGCCCATCAGCCGCTCAAAGGACAGGGTGATGCGGTCCATGGGCGTGCGCATCGCGCCGATCTCGCCCAAGCCCTGGATGGCGCGCTGGGCGCCGGCCTCGGCCCAGGCCGCGCTCACCCGGGCGATGGCGGCGTTGACCTCGGGCAGGGACTCGAGGCTCTGGTCACGGCGGATCACGTCTCGCAGGCTGTCGGGCAAGCCGCTGCGGCTCAGGGCCAGCTCGATCACCTCCTCACGGCTCACCTGCAGCCCCGCGTCACGCTCCTCCAACTCGGGCTCGGCGGGCGGCTCGAGGCGTCGCGCCGTCTGCACGCGCTGCAACTCGCAGGTCTCGTCGTGGGGCTCGCTCTCGGAGTGGGTGGCCTGGGTCATAGTCTGGTCTTGCATGGCATCTTCCTTTCCATTGTGTTGCGTGCCGGATGAGACAAAGCGGCCACCGGCCGCTGGGCGGACAACGATATCCACCGAGTTGACGTCCTCGATAGAGAGCACCGGGTGGGGCGGCGAGGCGGCCTCTTGCCGGCGGACCCACAGGTCGGCGCTCAGGCCAAACAGCTCGGGGTAGGGGGCGAAATCGCGGATCAGGTCGCGCAGCCAGGCCGCGCCCTGCGACAGGACCAGACGCCCCCGGATGCAGCGGGCGGCCGCGTCCCACGTGGGCTCGAGCACGAGGCCCGCCAGGTCCCGCACCGAGCGTCCGCCCGGCCGGTGCAGGTCCGCCAGGGTCGCATGATCCACGAACACCGGGGCCCCGCTGAACCGCTCATAGCCTGCGGCCAGCGCGGCGGCGCCAAA
>SKRJ01000024.1 GCA_007118555.1 Anaerolineae bacterium
CCGGTCTCGACCATCGCCGTGGGCAGCACCGCCAGCATGGGCACGGTCCTGCTCGCCGCCGGCGCGCCGGGGCGACGGTTTGCCTTGCCCCACGCCACCATCCATATGCATCAGCCGCTGGGCGGCGCGCGCGGCCAGGCCAGCGACATCCAGATCCAGGCCGAGGAAATCATCCGCCTGCGCAAGATGATGAACGAGATCTTGGCCCACCATACCAAGCAGCCCATCGATCGGATCGAGCGCGACACCGATCGCGACGTCTTTATGGATGCCGAGCACGCCGTAGAGTATGGCCTGGTCGATGAGGTGATCTCTCCTGCACGTCAGGATGAAGACGCATCATGACACAGAGACAAGAGCGTCCCTCTTGCTCGTTCTGCGGGCAGCCCGAACAAAGGGTACGCCGGCTCATCTCTGGGCCCAACTCGGTCTTTATCTGCGATGGATGCGTCAATCTCTGCAAGCAGATCCTCGATGCTGGCAGTGGGTCCTCCGATGGGCAGCCCCTGCGCCGGGAGGACATCCCGCCGCCGCGCGAAATCTATGACGCGCTGTGCCAATACGTCATCGGGCAGGAGCGCGCCAAGCGCACCCTGGCCGTCGCTGTCTACAATCACTACAAACGCGTCCTGGCGGACACGGACGATCAGGATGGGGTTGAGCTCCACAAGAGCAACGTCCTTTTGATCGGGCCCACCGGCTGTGGCAAGACGCTGCTGGCCGAGACGCTGGCCCATAGCCTGGACGTGCCCTTTTCCATCTCGGACGCCACGGCCCTCACCGAGGCAGGCTATGTGGGCGAGGATGTAGAGAGCATTCTGCTGCGGCTGCTGCACAATGCCGATTTCGACATCAACCGCGCCTCGCAGGGCATCATCTACATCGACGAGATCGACAAGATCGCGCGCAAGACGGGGGACAACGCCTCGATCACCCGCGACGTCTCGGGCGAGGGCGTGCAACAGGCCCTGCTCAAGATCCTGGAGGGCACCGTGGCCAATGTGCCGCCTCAGGGCGGGCGCAAACACCCCCACCAAGAGTTCCTGCAGCTTGATACGAGCAATATCCTGTTCATCGTCGGGGGCGCTTTTGATGGGCTGGTGGACCTGGTGCGGGCTCGGACCCAGCGCCAGGGCGCCATGGGCTTTGGCTCACGCGCCGACACACGCCCGCTCACCGACGCCGAGCTGTTGAGCCAGGTAGCGCCCGAGGATCTGCTGCAGTACGGTCTGATCCCCGAGTTTGTGGGGCGGCTGCCGGTGGTGGTCTCTGTGGATCAGTTGCGGCACGAGGACCTGGTGCGCATCCTGACCGAGCCCAAGAATGCGCTGATTCGACAGTTCCAGCGGTTGTTCCAACTGGACAATGTACGCCTCGAGTTTACCCCCGAGGCCATCGAGGCCGTGGCACGCGAGGCCATGCGCAGCAACATGGGCGCCCGGGCCCTGCGTACGATTCTCGAAGAGACACTGACCGACATCATGTTTGATCTGCCCTCGCGGCCGGATATCAAGCAGTGGACGGTGACAGAGGAGCATATACGGGGGCGTAGCAATAGCACATTGTTGCTAAGCGGCTCGGACCGAGAGGCTGCCTAGCGAGCGGGCCCGCCCCTCTTGTCTGTTAATGGGACGGCTGACCATTCTTTGTCAGCCGTCCTTTGTTTACTGGTTCCAGTTTCTTTGACACTCGCCAAACGATCCTGTAGAATCGGTCGGTACAGATTGCCGCAACAGGAGGCCCGATGATCAGCAGCGCAGAGATCCGTTCTCGATTCCTCGCATTCTTTGAAGAACGCGGCCATGCCGTGGTGCCCAGCTCTTCGCTGATCCCGGGCAACGACCCGACCCTGTTGTTCACCAACGCCGGCATGGTCCAGTTCAAGGACGTCTTTCTCGGCCAGGAGCAGCGCCCCTATCAGCGGGCCACCACCTCCCAAAAGTGCATGCGCGTCAGCGGCAAGCACAACGACCTCGACTCGGTAGGCCCCTCGCCCCGGCATCACACGTTTTTCGAGATGCTGGGCAACTTTTCCTTTGGCGACTATTTCAAGGCCGAGGCCATCGATTACGCCTGGACCTTTTTGACCGAGGAGCTGGGCCTGGATCCGGATCGGCTCTATCCCACCGTCTATGAGGATGACGACGAGGCGATGGAGCTGTGGCACGAGCGGGCCGAGATTCCCTATGACCGCATCACCCGCCTGGGCATGAAGGACAATTTCTGGGAGATGGGCGATACCGGCCCCTGCGGCCCCTCGTCCGAGATCATCTATGATCGCGGGCCCGAGGCCTGCTCCTGCGGGCGCCCCGACTGTAACCTGGCCATCGAGTGCGACCGCTGGCTCGAGCTGTGGAACCTGGTGTTCATGCAGTACGAAAAGCAGACCGATGGCGAGATGGTCCCCCTGCCCCGGCCCAGCATTGACACCGGAGCCGGGTTCGAGCGCATCGCCTCGGTGCTGCAGGGCGTGGACAACAACTATGACACCGACCTGTTCATGCCCATCATGCAGCGCACCCGCGAGCTCTTGGGGCACGACGAGACGACCCGCCTGGCCAACAG
>SKRJ01000003.1 GCA_007118555.1 Anaerolineae bacterium
TCAAAGGCGCGCCGGTCATAGGCCAGGTATACGGCGCCCATCCCGCCCTTGGAGATCGAGCGTATGATCTGGTAATCCCCGTGGCCGAGCTCTGTGCCCGGCAAGAGCTGCTTGACGAGCAGGTAGCCACAGCGCGAGCAAAAGCGAGCTATGCTGCGCGCCGGGGCGCCGCACGATGGGCACGCCTGGGTCATGAACGGGTCCGAAAGATCATCTTGAGGCGACCCGCGCGGATCTCGTCGCCGTCGGTCAGGCGGGTCGGCCTGTCAGGCTCCAGCCGTTGCTGATTCAACCAGGTGTGATTGGTGCTGCCCAGGTCCTGAATGGCATAGCGCCCCTCGGACAGGGTCAGCTTGAAATGGCGCCGTGAGACGCCGGCTTCCTCGCCATCGTGGGGCGACAGGTCCACATCGGGAAAGACGTTGCTGTACGGATCCTCGCGTCCCACGAGCACCTCGGTGTCCTGGGCCAGGGGGATCTCGACGCCTGACGCGGCGATCACCAGGAACGGCTGCTCTCCCTCGACATCGGCGGCGACGGCCTCGGGCGCGGGCTGTGACTCGCCACCACCCACCGCAGCGGCGGAGGTGGCCGCCGTGAGGGCCGCACCGCAGGCATCGCAGAACAGGTCGCCCGGCTGTACGCTGGCCCCGCACGTCGGACAGGTGTCCACGGTCGCCTCGGTGGGCGCTGTCGGCTCCTGCTCGACCTCTTCCGTCGGCGATTGGGGCTCCTCCCGCTCTTCCGGCGCAGCTTCCTCGGCCTCTTGCTCGTCCAGCTCGCGAGCCTGCCGCCCCACGACCTGGGCGGGCAGCTCCTGGCCGCGTTGATCGGCGAGGCGGGCCCCGCACGCAAAGCAAAAGGCATCATCGGCGCGCACCTCGGCGCCACAGGCCATGCACGATGTCGCGCGCGCCGCGTCGTCCGACACCTCGTCGGCGGGCGCTACCGGTAGCTCGGGATGGGCGGGGCCCCCCGGTGGCGAGACCGCGTCGGTGGGCTGGTCGGGGTCCGACGGTCCGACCACGTCCACCGGCACGTCCTCTTGCTGAACCTCGTCGGTGGCCGTGGGATCGTTCTCGCCCAGGCGCGCCTCGGCGCCGGTAACATCCATCTGCTCCGAGGGCGCCATCTCCATGGGCGTCGGGGGCTCTAGCGGGGTGCCACACTCGGCGCAAAAGAGCTCGCCCGGCAGGTTCTCGGCGCCGCAGCCCGGGCAGAGGGTCTCTTCCGTAGCGGGCGTTTGGGGCCGCATGCCTGCATCGTGAGGGCCGCGGCCGCTGGGCGGCCCGGCATGGGGACCGCTGGGCGCGCGGCCGGTCGGGGCGTCCCGCTCGACCTGCGCCGACTCGTCGGCCTCCAGCCGCTGGCCACACTGGTCACAGAACAGGGCATCCTCTTGTACGACATTGCCGCAGTTGGGGCAGTTCATTATAGTCTCCTTTTACTCGTCCTCGGGCAGATCGGACAATCGTTGGGTCAGCTTGCGGGTCTGATAGCGTAGCTTTTTCGTGCCGGCCGAGGTCATCTGTCCCGAGCTCTCGAGGCTGTCGGCCTCGGCGCGGGCGGCGTCGGCCAGCTCGACCTCGCCCAGCTCGAGCAGGCGGGTGGCGGCGGCGCGCAGCTTTTGCGTGGCCCCGGCGACGTTGCCCATGCGGGCCTCGTCCAAGGCACGGGTCTGCAGCTTGTAGGCCGTCACCTTTTCCACCAGGTTCATGATGTTGGGATCGTACTCGCGGGCCTGCTGCGGATCCATGGTATAGTCCAGCAGAATGTCCTGCCGGGCATCCAGGTCGTGCTCGTTGCGTTGCGGCAGGTCATAGACGATCTGGGTCTGGGCGATGCGATAGCTGCCGGCCTGGCGCGGCGGCAGCAGCAGCTCGACCAGCACCGCCGAGCCCTCTTGGGCGTCCAGCTCGCCCAGATCGATCTGGACGTCGTTCTGGCCGATGGGGGTATAGCCCAGGTTGGCGATCAAGGGTGTCACCTGCCACACTTGGCGCGGGACAATGCCCGAGACGAGGCGCAGGATCAGGCGCGCATTGCGGACGACGGCGCGATGCGAGCGCTCGACCGTTTGGGCAAAGAGCGGCCCGATCTCGTCGGGCGACTCGATCAGGTCCGAGGTACCGCCGCTGCGCTGAGCGATCTCGTCCAGCAGGTCCTCGTTCCAGTCGTCGCCCAAGCCCAGGGCATGGATCGCGATGCGGTGCTCGCCCGCCTCCTGGGCCAGCTTGAGGCATTGTGACTCGTCGCCATAGGTCTGCCCATCGGTGAGCAAAAGTAGCTGGTTGGCGCGCTGGTCGTCCAGGTGGCGATAGACCTCGCGCAGCCCCAGGCTCATGCCGCGCGACATCTGGGTGCCGCCCCCGGCCCGCAGCCCGGCGATCTTGCCCGGCAGGCTGCGCTGATCGCGCATGGGGCCGCTCTCGGCCAGCACCTGAGCGTTGTCGTTAAAGATCGTGACGGAAGCGCGATCCTCCGGGCTCAGCCGCTGCAGGGCCACCTTCATGGCCTCTTTGAGGCGATCGATCTTTTTGCCGCGCATCGAGCCGCTGCGGTCCA
>SKRJ01000095.1 GCA_007118555.1 Anaerolineae bacterium
CAGGGCGCCCTGCGGCCCACGCTGCGCGCCATGCGCGAGCTTCCTGGGGCGCTGCGGGCCGGTGACGGCCAGATCACGCTGCTTCAGGTGGATGATGACGTCGTGCGGGTTCTGCCGGGCGAACACACCGAACCCCTGCTGGGCATCGCCTATGACATCGGCACCACCACCGTCGTCGGCTACTTGATGGACCTGGAGACCGGCCAGGAGCTGGCGGTGGCGTCCGAGCTCAACCCCCAGACCCGCCATGGCGATGACGTGGTCTCGCGCATCCAGTACGCTGACGAGCATCCCCAGGGCATCGAGGCGCTCCAGGGCGCCATCGTCGAGACGCTGGGGCGCATTCTCGTTGAGACGACGGTCCAGGCGCAGGCGCAGCCCGTCGATGTCCTGGCTGTCACCGTGGTGGGCAATACCACCATGCAGCACCTGCTCCTGGGGATCAGCCCCTCGCATCTGGCCCGTTCGCCCTATGTGCCAGCCGTTACCCAGGCGGTCACCCTCGAGGCCGGCGAGATCGGCCTCGGGGCGCACCCCGACGCCCATGTATGGGTGATGCCCAGTATCGCCGGCTGGGTCGGGGGCGACACCGTGGGCCTGCTGCTGGCCACCGGCATCTATGCGCAGGACGAGGTGGCCCTGGCCATCGACATTGGCACCAACGGCGAGATGGCTCTGGGATCGCGACAGCGGCTCATCACCTGTTCGGCCGCCGCCGGGCCGGCCTTTGAGGGGGCGCACATCTCGAGCGGCATGCGGGCCGCCCACGGCGCCATCGATACCGTCCGGATCGACCACGAGGTGCACTGGACCGCCATCGGCGAGGGCGCGCCACGGGGCATCTGCGGATCGGGCCTGGTGGATGTGATTGGGGAGCTGTTGCGGGTAGGTGTCATCGATTCACGGGGCAAGCTCGTAGAGCCGGGCGTGGTGCAGGAGGCGGGCTATCCGCTCCTGGCGGCCCAGATCGAGGGCGAAAACCGGCGCCGGAGCTTTGCCCTGGTGCCCCCGAGCGAGGGGGCCGAGGGGCGCCCCGTGCTGCTCTCGCAGCGCGACATCCGCGAGCTGCAACTGGCCAAGGGCGCCATTCGCTCCGGGATCGAGATCCTCATGCGCGAACTGGGCGTGGGGCCCGAGGAGGTACGCAAGGTCTATCTGGCGGGGGCCTTTGGCAACTATGTGCGCCCCGAGAGCGCTGTGGCCATTGGGATGATGCCGCACTTTGGCCAGGCCGAGATGCTGGCCGTGGGCAACGCCGCCGGATCAGGCGCCAAGATGGCCCTGCTCTCGCGCACCGCCCGCGCCCGCGCCACCGAATTGCTGGCCCAGGTCGAGTATCTGGAGCTCTCGGGCCGCGCCGATTTCCAGGAGCAGTTTGCCGAGGCGATGCTCTTTTAGGCCCATGCGCTGCCCGGGTTTGGACGTTTTGTCCGGCAGAGGCTCTGTGCTATGATCGAGTCATCGTGGCGCTGCCACAGGCGGCGCCCCCAATGTTTCGGGTTCAGAGCAGGCTCTGCTGGTCCCCCGGCAGAGTTTTTAATTTCGGGGCCGCATTGGCGCACAGACGGGTGACGACTTGACAGATGACGTATACCAGCGCTATCTGCGCAAGAACGAGAACTGGAATTACTGGGTCAATGTCCTCGACTTGACCTTTTTCAACCTGGCCATGAGTTTTATCCTCGGGGCCACGGTCCTCTCGCTGTATGCCAGTTACCTCACCGATTCAGCCATCCTGATCGGCGTGATCCCGGCGGTCCAGGGCGTCATGTTCATGCTGCCCCAGCTCCTCACGGCCCAGCGCACCCAGCGGCTGGCCCACAAAAAGTCGCTGGTGGTGCGCATCAGCGTCATGGAGCGCCTGCCCTATCTGGTGATCGGGCTCTCGATTCTGCTGTGGCCCGATGCGCCCCGCTCCCTGGGCTATTTGGTCCTGATCCTGTCGCTGATGATCGCTACGGGATCCGGGGGCCTGGCGGGCCCCGCCTGGAAGACGATGTTGGCCAAGGTGGTGCCCGTACGGCGGCGGGGCTCGATGTTCGGTGTCAGCAGCGCCCTGGGGGGCGTGCTGGGGCTGGGAGGAGCGGCCCTCTCGCGCCATGTCCTCTCTACCTACGCCTACCCCATCTCGTTCGCCATCTGTTTCTTGCTGTGCTTTTTCTTTCAGGTGTGCTCCTATGTGTGCGTGGCCCTCAATCGGGAGCCGGCCCGAGAGCCCGAAGGGGTGGTTCCTTCACCCCGGGCCTACTGGGGCCAGCTGCCCCGCATCCTGCGCAACAACCCCAACTTTTGCCGGTATCTCGTCGGGAACGCGCTGCTGACCTTTGGCGCCATGGGGACGGCGCTATACATCGTGTACGCGCGGCGGACGCTGGACATCTCGGACGCCTTTGCCGCCAACCTGACCATGGCCGTGCTCTTTGGCCAGATCGTGACGACGCCCCTCATGGGCCGCCTGGCCGATCTACGAGGCAATAAATGGCTCACAGAGCTGGGCGCCCTGCTCGGGGCCGGCTCGGTGCTGCTGGTCCTGCTGGCGCGTTCGTCGCTGGCCCTCTA
>SKRJ01000081.1 GCA_007118555.1 Anaerolineae bacterium
CCCTGACATCGATACTGCGCCTCGGCCAGGAACTGGTGATTCCCGACGCGCCTCCTGCAGAGACCGGGGATGAAGACGCCCCGGCGGCAACGCCGACCCCGGCTACCCGCACACACACGGTGGCGCGGGGCGACGTGCTAAGCAGCATCGCCGTACGTTATGGCGTCTCTTCGGCCGCCATTGCCGAGGCGAACAACATCTCGGTCAACGCAACGTTACGCATCGGGCAGGAGCTGGTCATCCCGGGTGCGCCCCCCGCAGCGGAGAGCCCTACGCCAGAGGCCACGCCCGAGCCGAACGAGGAACCCGAGGTGCAGCGCACCCCACGCCCGACCGAGACCCCGACACCGACCCCCACGGTAGTACGCCATGTGGTGGCCCAGGGTGATACGCTGGGAGGCATCGCCGTGCGGTATGGCGTCTCTTCGGCCGCGATCGCCGAGGCAAACGGGATTCGCCTCACCACGGTGCTTCGTATCGGCCAGGAGCTGGTCATACCTGGGTCGACCGTGGAGCCGACGCCCGAGGCCGAGCCGACGCCCGAGCCCACGCTCAGCCCCACGCCGACCACCGCCCCCTTGCCCACGCCGATGCCTGTTCGCACACCGGTGGCGCGCATGCGCTATCGTCCGCCCACGCTCTTGACGCCTACCAACGGCGCTGTGGTCAGGGGCAACCCGCGGGCGCCGATGCTGCACTGGACCTCTGTGGGCATCCTGGCCGATAACGAGTGGTATCTGGTCAAGCTCTGGACGCCGGATAGCCGTGGCGCTCCGATGGAGGTGCTGACGAGGGCAACCTCATGGCGCGTGCCTCGTGACCTGTACCCCCAAGGTCTGCGGGAGAGTCGTTTCGACTGGCAGGTGACGGTTGTGCAGACGTTGGACGTAGCGCCGGGCCGGGTGGCGCAGAGTCCGCCGAGCCAGGTCTATAGCTTTACCTGGCGGTGACCTGTAGGATCGGATAGCCCAGCCCGCCGTATGGGTGTGCGCGGCGGGCGCGTACAATGACGCGTGGTATGTGCCGCGCAACCAGCCGGGAAGGAGCGCCATCGTGAGTCGCCTGTTTGACGTGAGTGATCGTGTCGTGCTTATCACAGGTTCGAGCCGCGGCCTGGGCCTGGCTTTTGCCCAGGGTTTTGCCGATGCAGGGGCGCAGGTGGTGATCAATGGTACCCGTCCCGAGACGGTAGACCCGACGGTGAACCGCATCCAGGCGTCTGGCGGACAGGTGTTCGGCTATCCCTTTGACGTCACCGATCCCGAGTCTGTGAGCGACGCCGTGGTGCGTATCGAGGATGAGGTTGGCCCCATCGAGGTACTGATCAACAACGCCGGCATTCAGCGCCGCGCGCCCATGTCCGAGATGACGCTGGCGGAATGGGACGCGGTATTGCGCGCCAATCTGACCAGCGCTTTCCTCGTGGGCCGCACGGTGGCCGCCGGCATGGTTGCCCGCGAGCGGGGCTGCATCATCAACATAACCTCGCTGAACGTAGAGGGCGCCCGTCCGACCATCGCCAACTATGCCTCCTCCAAGGGCGGCCTCGACGCGCTGACCCGCTCCATGGCCACCGAGTGGGGGCCCCATGGCGTGCGCACCAACGCCATCGCCCCCGGTTACTTTTTGACCGACATGACCCGCCCGCTCGCCGATGATCCCGAGTTTGATCGGTGGGTCAAGGCGAGCGTGCCGCTACGGCGTTGGGGCGATCCTCGTGAGTTGATCGGCGCCGCCATTTTTTTGGCGTCAGACGCGGGCAGCTATGTCAACGGGCGCACGATCCATGTGGACGGTGGGTGGCGCGCCTCACTGTAGGGCGGGGCGGCTCAAATCCGTCAATAGGCTCGCTCCTGGGCGCATTTCCTCCAATGGACGGCTTGACGAACAGGGAACATATGTTCTATAATAGTTTGCAGCGTATCGTTATGTCCTGTCACAGAAGCAAGCGAGGCAAACTATGTCGAACAAATTGACACAAGAGATATTGGAGCGTCTGGCGCAGCCGTTCCGCGCGGACCAGGTGCGCTGGAAGCCCCAGGTGGTCACCGACGCAGGCAGAGCGCTGGCAGTGGCCTACGTCGACCCCCGTGTCGTGGCAGAGCGGCTCGATCAGGTCGTGGGAGGCGAGTGGTCCTTTCACTGGGAGCCGCTGGGCGTCCAGGGCGACCGCCTGGTCGTCAAGTCGAGCCTTACGGTCATGGGCGTGACCCGTGAGGACGTCGGCGAACATGTGCTCAGCGACCGGGAGCAGGCCGATCCGTGGAAGAGCGCCGTTTCCGATGCGTTCAAGCGGGCAGCCGTACACTTTGGCGTGGCGCGCTATCTTTACTGGCTCGAGACCGTGTGGTGCAACTATGATCGGCGGCGACGCGAGTTCCTCGAAGAGCCCTACATTGACGAGGCGGGCGTCGTGCGGGTGCGCAGCCGCCAGCCTGAGCAGCAGCGCTCGGGAGCGGGGCAGGCGCGGACGTCAGAGCAGACCCCAGCGCGTACGCAAGAGCAGACGCCAGCGCGTCCGCAACAGCGTCAACGACCTTCTCCATCGGTGAGTGAAGAGTCGCGCGCCTCTGGGCAGCGACGCACAGGCCGCCAGGAAGAGTCCACGCGCCCTCAGCGGCGCGTCCAGGAGGGCGACGGCGCTGATGGGTATGGCGTGGCCTGGGCCGACGACTTTTACACCTGGGCGGGGCGTTACCTGGAGAATCAGGGCATGACCGGGGAGGAGCCCCAGGCCGTACACCGCGAGCTCGCCGAGCAGGGCCACATGGAGGCCGAGTTGAGCGAGTATGCTGCCCTGAGTGACGCGCAAGGCGCCTTTATCCGCGCGCTACCCTCCTACCGCGAGGGCAAAGCTGCCTGACGCTTCCGCCGAGGCAGCAATCCATGAACCTACAGGAGAGTGCTATGCGTGTCAGAGTCTCGTTGCTTCTGATCATCCTGGGTGTGGCGCTGGCAGGCTGCGGCGCGGATCCGCAGCCGCTTGTGTTTGGTGCCGTACCCTGGCAAGATGGCGAGACCGCCGAGTACGACATTCTGGATCGGGATGGCGATTTTGCCGGCGTAGCGTCCTGGACGTGGGAGGTAATGGACGACGGCTGGCGCCAGAGCTGGATGGTAGAACTGGGGACCCGTACCGATCTGGGCGTCGTCGAGATGGGCGCCGATCTCTATCCGCTGCGCTCAGAGTTGGCTCTGCCTGCCTCCTACAACATGGCCATCTATGGCCCCGAGCAGATCGAGCTGGTGATAGCGCCGGCCGAGGGCGAGCCCACCACCCGCATGGTGAGCCGCCCCGCGCATCCCCTCGACAATGGCCAGACCCTGCAGATTCATCGCGCGCTGCCCCTGGCGAACGATTATGCCACACGCTACACCAACGTGATTCCTACCACCGCACGGACGGCCAACACGCTGATCCGTGTCGAGGGGCGGGAGAACATCACGGTGCCGGCCGGGACGTTCGATACATGGCATCTGGTCATGACCACCGGTGGGAGCAGCCATGACGCGTGGTATGCCGTCGAGCCGCCCTATCATATGGTCCAATACCGCAACCGCGCCGCTGGCTCTCAGTTTGTCCTGCGGCAGTGGCGCCCCACCGCCGACGCGCCGTGGCAGCCAGAGCCCGAGTCATAGACAAGGGCAGGTGGTTCGAGCATCCCGTCGCCGGCTATGATTCGTGGATGGGGGCAAGCTAGCCGCGCTCTACGTGCAGGGGCTGGATCTTGGCGGCGCTGGTGACATACGGGCGGGCGCGCTCGATCTGGAGCGTGTGCCCCGACCGCCACACCTCCGTCTGCATCCGGCCCGCCCGCGTGCGCCGGCCCAACTCTTCCAGCACAAACTCGGCCACCTGCGCCTCGTCCAGCGGCCCGATGTCGGGATCGATCACCAGGCGCACCCGTGTTTCGCCGTCCTGCTCCGTCTCGACGAACTGATAGTCGGTGGGTCCGCCGCCATACCGCTCCGGCAAGGCCATCTCGAGCACGTCCAGCAGGGCGCTCCCCATAAAGTGCATCCCCGCCGAGGTGAGCTTTTCGTAGCTGCGAATGGTGTGCAGGCGTTGCGTGAAACCGAGCTGCTCGACCAGACAGCCGCACGAGCGCTCGATGGGCGTCGCATGGTCGCCGCTCTCGACGTTCAGGAGCACTTTGGGCGATTGCGGCGAAAAGATCGTCAAGTAGAGCGCCTGTATGGGCTCGGGCAGCCCGGCATAGTCATGGGGACGCGGCCGGATGGCACAGCGGAACGTCAGCACGTGCATCTCATCGGTGTGAGCGGCGTTCCCGCACGAGATGCCCAGCGAGCCAGCGTCGGTCATGCCGTAGCCCGCGGCCCACGCCAGCCCCGCCTCGCGGAATAGCGCCGCCTTGCTGTCGGTCACCGGCTCGGACGACAGGCGCAGGCCGTGCCCGCTGATGTCGAGGCCGTGGCTACGGGCCGCCAGGCAGAGTCGCGCCCCCAGGCTGACGGTGACGTACATCGTGATCCAGCGTTGGCGCGCCGTCTGCTCCGCCATCCAGCGGGCGACGGTCTCGGCCTGATCCACGGGGACGTACTGGGGATACGGGATGCGGTGCCCCATCAGGCGCGAGAGCAGCAGCGTGTTCCAGGTGACCAGGGCGCTCTTGCCCGAGGTGGGGCCCAGGCCGGGGCGCGTGGGGCTGAACCAGCGTACCAGGGGCGTGCCCAGCTTGAGGCCCACCAGCGCCGCGCGGATCATGGCCAGGGAGGGCGGCGCAGCCCGCCACATGGCAAAGGGGCGCTCGGCCAGGCCGTGGGTACGCAGGTTGACGTAACGTCCCGGCAACTCATAGAGCATGTCGGAGAGATCGATGGCGAGGTGGGTGCCGCCCGAGCGGGTGCCCCCTGTGGCGGCGGCCAGATGGCTCGTGGTGTGGGGGTTGTCAAAGGAGGTCGCGCTGATAGGGATCTCGACCGGGCCCCGCCGCAACGTGGTCGTGTGGCCCTTGAACTCGTCCAGGGTGACGTACACGCCCGCATCGTGGAGGCGATCCAGCGTGCCCTCGATGCCGTGGTCAGCCACCAGCGCGGTGACATCGTCGGCATCGATGCCCGCCGCCCGCAGCAGCGCCAGATAGGGGCTGCCGGGGAGCCCGAACACCGCCCGCTGCATCATCTGCAGAAACGCCGTCTCGCGCTGGCCCAGCCAGCCGCGCATCTGCTCTGGCAGCCCGGGCACGTCTACGGGCGCACGCCAATAGTCGCGCAGGCCGCGGGAGTAATGGAGGGCGCTGGACAGATCCGCTAGGACGGCCATGTCACCCCTCTCGAGCCCCTCACCGGATCAGCCTAGACAACGCCCGAGCGACCAAAACAACGTCCAGGCGCTCGGGCGTTACCATGTCAGAGTGCTACTGCTACACAAACTCGCGCACGGCGTCGATGCTGGCGCCCATCGAGGCGTCGGTCTCGCGCTCGACGATAATGTCGAGCACGGCGGGACGCCCGGCCGCGACGGCGCGCTCCAGGGCGGGGCGAATCTCTTCCGGCGACATCACCCGCTCGGCATAGGCGCCAAAGCCCTCGGCCACGACGCAGAAATCCACGCCCCGCTCGCCATAGGTCAGGTCCACGCCATACTCGTACTCGTAGGCATAGCGCTGGTTCTGTCGGATCAGGCTCAGGTAGCCGTTGTTGACAATGACCACCACCACCGGCACGTTATAGTGGCAGGCCATGGCCAGCTCCTGGATCGTGAACCCGACGCCACCGTCGCCAACCACAGCCACCGCCGTACCCTCGGGCCGGGCCAGCTTGGCCCCGATGGCCGCCGGCAGGTCGTACCCCAGGGTGCCCGCGCCGCCCGAGGGCAGATAGGTCGCGGGCCGGTCGATCTGCTGGAACTGCCCCGACCAGATCTGGGTGAGGCCGCAACCGGTGGTGAAATAGGTGTCGGCGCCGAAAAACTCGTTCAGCTCGTGGTAGACGCGCTGCGGCTTGATGGGGGTCTCGTCATAGTCGGTGCGACGGGCCATCTTGTCGCGCTCGTCGGGGATGCGCAGGACACGCTCGCTGGGCATCTGCTGGGGCACGCGGCGTCGCGCCGCCATATAGAGCGCCTCCAGCGCGAGCTTGGCGTCGGCCACAATGCCCAGCTCGGTGGGCACGATGCGCCCAATATGCTCCGGCTCCACATTGATGTGAATGAACTTGCGCCCCTCGATGTACGCGGGCAACGCGCCGGTGTGTCGATCGTTGAACCGATTGCCCACCGCCAGCACCAGATCCGAGCCCATAAAGAACCGGTTGCCAAAGGGCCCGCCCACCTGGATGCCGATGTGACCCACATGCAGCGGGTGCTGGGCCGGGATGCCGCCCGTGGCCATGTAGGTGGTGACAACAGGCAGCGATAGGTACTCGGCCAGGGCCACGCATTCCTCGGTGGCGTGGGCCAGGAGGACGCCGCCGCCCATGATCATGATCGGGTTCTCGGCAGCCAGCACCATTTCCAGCGCCTTTTCGATCAGCGCGGGATCGGGGGGCTGCTTGACCACGGGGATCGCCGCATCCCGCTCGGGGTCATAGGGGATGTCGGCCATCTGTACATCCAGGGGCAGGTCGATCAGCACCGGCCCCGGCCGGCCCTCGCGGGCGGTCCAGAACGCCTTGCGCAGGATGCTGGGGATCTGCTCCGGCTCGGTGACGCACCAGGCCGCCTTGCAGACCGGCTTGACGATATCGACAATGTCTACGGCCTGAAATGCCTCTTTGTGAAGCTGGGAGCGCACGTTCTGGCCGGTGATGGCGATGAGCGGGATCGAGTCGATCTGGGCGGTGTACAGGCCGGTGACAAAGTTGGTGGCGCCGGGCCCCGAGGTGCAGATGGCCAGCCCCAGCTTGGTGCAGCCGGTGGCTCGCGAGTAGCCGTCGGCGGCATGCAGGGCGCCCTCCTCGTGGCGGGCGATATAGTGCTTGATCTGCTTGGACGTACCCAGGTACTCGTAGACGGGATTGATCGCGGCGCCCGGTATGCCAAAGGCGGCCTCGATGCCCTCATCCTCCAGGATACGAACGACGACCTCTGCAACGCGCATCGGAACTCCTCTCTGTGTCGTTAATACGGTAGCTAGTACGCTTGACGGTAGATCTCCCGCGCCGCCTCCAGGGTCACGGTGCGGGGGTTGATGCTCAGCAGCCGTGTGACATCCATCGCGGCCTCGGCCATGGACTCGATGGCAGACTCGGGCACATCCAGGTCACGCATGCGCGACACGATCCCGACATCGCGGCATAGTTCCATCACGGCGTCAACGGAGAGCTCCGCCGCCTCTCGCTGCGACAGTCCCTCGGTCTGGCAGTCCATCACGCGAGCGATATGGGCAAAGCGATCGACGTTGCTGATCAGATTGTAGCGCATGACATAGGGCAGCAGCAGCGAATTGGCCACGCCATGGGGCACATCGAACTCGCCGCCCAGCGGATAGGCCAGGGCATGCACGGCGCCGGTGTTGACGGTGCCCAGGCAAAAGCCCCCCAGCGTGCTGGCCATGGACATTTCAAAGCGCGCCTCGGGATCATCGCCGCAGGCCACCGCGCGCCGCAGGCTGTTGTTGATCAGCTCGATGGCCTGGAGCGCAAAGCCATCCACCAGCGGATGGGCGTACTTGTTGGTGTAGGCCTCGATGGCGTGGGTGAGCGCGTCGACGCCGGTATAGGCGGTGATGTGGGGCGGCAGGCCCAACGTCAGATCGGGGTCGACGATGGCCACATCGGCATACAGCCTATGGCTGACCACGCCCTTTTTCAGGTGCGCGTCAACATCCGACAGGATGGCGATGGGCGAGACCTCGCTGCCGGTGCCCGAGGTAGTCGGGATCAGGACCTTGGGCAGGCTGGCATTGGGGATCTGGTCCACGCCGAAATACTGACTCACATCGCCGGGGTTGGTCAGCAGCGCGGCCGTGATCTTGGCGATATCTAGCGCGCTGCCGCCCCCCAGGCCGATCAGCGCCTCGCAGCCGCTGTCCCGGGCTGCGGCCAGACAGCGCTCGACGATGGCCATGCGGGGGTCGGGCTCGACGCCGTCAAAGACCGCGTGCTCGATATTGGTGCCGGCCAGCGTATCGACGACGCGAGCGCACAGTCCCGCCCGCACAAGGCCCGGGTCGGTGACGATCAGCACGCGCTCTACGTTCAGACGCGCCAGCGCCGACGGCAGCTCGGACAGGGCACCGCGCCCAAAGAGGAGACGGCCGCTGAGTTGGAAATCGAGCAGACGGATCATGGTCTGTGCCTCCTGAACGGCATGGCTGGCGAGAGTGCGACGTCCGCAATGCGGTCCACGATGTGGCCGCACCTACTTTATTCAGGAAATGTCCTGGTGTCCAGTTGGGGCCTCGAGCCAAAAGAGATAGAGCGCCGCTCCCGTCAACCCCAGCAGCCAACCGGTGGCGGCCAGTATGGCGATCACGGCCTCCGGCGAGCGCCCCAGCCACAGGAACAGCACAACCTGTAGCGGCGCCGCGGCCAGGAGCAGGTACCCATAGGGCAAGGGTTTGGTGGCCACAAAGACATTGATCCAGATCATGACCAGGCCATAACCCGTCACGGCAAAGGCCATGCCCACGAGCCAGGCGGTGGGCGGCTCCTGTCCGGCGCCAAACGCCAGGCGGTCGATCTGGACGCCCAGCAGCGCATAGAGGAGCAAAAGGGCGATGCCGTTGGCCAGCACCACACCGATGGCCACGGCGATAGGCCGGGTGGCGATGCGCCCATTGCGAAAGGCCGACGCCACCCGTGGCAGCAGGATCACGCCGGCCACCACGGGCACGAACTGTACCACGCGGCGCAGCACCAGGGCGCGGGCATAGGCACCGGCCACATCCGAGTGCGTGATGCGATTGATCCACACGACATCAAGCCCCGTGAGCGCCGTAAACGAGGCGGCCATCATCAGGGCCACCAGCGAGAGCTGCCACCCCTCGATGGACGCGTGCCAGGGCAGCGTCCCCGGCTGCCGCAGTACGTGGCGGGCCAGGAGCAGACCCAGCGCCACGGCCACCACCATCGAGTAGGGGATGGTCTGGGCCGCCCAGTAGGCGGCGGGATCACCCACACTGACTGTAGCTGTGGTCATGTTACCCAGGCTGAGCCCCCCCACGGCGAGGCTGAGTCGCGATGCCGCATAGAGCAGAGTGATGCCGCCATAGCTGCCAAAGCGCGTCTGCCCCTGAAAGAGCCCCAGCAGGGCGGGCCGCGCCATCGCCACGGGCATCATGAACGCGAGCAGATGCAGCATGGCCGTGGGCAAGAGGATCGCTTGCGACACGACAGGCGCCGCCAGGTAGATCAGCACGCCGATCACGATGCCGACGGCGACGCCCTGCCAGAGGTAGGTGCGCAGGATGGCGCCGGGACTCGCATGGCCGCCGTTTGTGGGCGGCGGCGCGGCGGTATAGCGCGCCACCATGGGCTGCAGGACGCCGCTGAGGGTGATGAACAGCATGGCTAACGACGAGTAGCTCTGAAAGCTGGCGAACGAGCCGGGCGTGAGGGCACGCCCCACATAGATGTGAAAGACATAGTCCAGGGCGTGAGAGACGATCTCGATGCTGAACAAGAGCCCAGCCTGACGCAGCATCGGAATGCGGGCGACAAGCTGGTAGAGGGATCCGGGCGTGATTCGCCCTGCGTCATCTCGTATCGAGTTCATGGCAAGAGTATGCCGTTGGCGCAGTGGCGTGTCAAACGGGTTGCAGGGCTCTGCAAGGTGTACTCGGCGCTGCTGTCACCCTGTGTCAGGCGTCGCAAGTCGTTGCGGGGACTATGACTTAGGCTGCGCCCAGACGCGGCAGCACCACCAGCCCCAGGACATTCAGCGTTACCGCATAGATCACCATGCCCCGATAGAGCCAGGCGGGTGAGCGTTCTGCGCCCAGGGCAACCAGCAGCATCAGCACCGG
>SKRJ01000027.1 GCA_007118555.1 Anaerolineae bacterium
CTGGCCGTGCAGCGTGAGCGCCTGGCCCATGCCCGCGCCCATTGCGACATTTATGTGCACACCGACCCTCTGAGTCCGCAAGATGTGGCGCAGCGCGTGGTGGCCGGGCTACAGGCGCGGGGCGTCGAGCCGCGGCCGGAGGCGAGCTAGAGGCTTTCTAGGCTCTCTTCTGCAGGATTGCCCGCAACTCTTCGACTGCAAGCGGCTCTGGGCGCCGATGCAGCATGGCGTGGCAGTTGGCACATACCGGCCTCAGATCGGTAATCGGGTCGACTATGTAGGGCTTATCAGCAGTCGCGACCGGCGCGAGATGATGCACGTGGATGTAATCAGCTCCAAGCTCGCCGTAGGTCTCCTCAAAGTCAAAGTCGCAGATGACGCAGCGCCAACCATAGTAGGCGATGCAGGCTCGTCGGGCTGCGCGGTTCCTCTCGTGTCCCTCAGCTTGTACCTTGCGCGTTGCGCCTTCAACATATGTTGGTTCCGCGCCATCGCTTGTTCGATGCTGTAGATCTGAGCTGGTCTTGCCCATGGACTCCAGAAAAGACGCCCATCGCATTTCCAGGGCCTCGGCCACAGGCTCGGGAATCACGATCCCTGAAGATTGCGTATCCCAGTGTGCTTTGTCCAGAGGTTCCTCATTCAGTCGGTCTCTCTCAAAGATTGGCGTACTATCGGGATCAAGTAGGACGTCAAGGCAAACGTCGATGTACCTTCCTGTTCTTGCGTCGTCCTCCCAATGGGCGTCTTCGTACGGCACTGAGACAGCCCACCCTGATGCAAACAGCCCACGTGGTTCGGCGCCCTGTCTTAGCATGAACACGCGGTCACCAGGTCGGATTCTCGTGTTCTTTCCACAACTCCATGAGAGCTCAACGTAGCCAATTCCGTTGTGATCACCCATTGAGGCGCTTAGCTCACTTAGCGAGTATGGCTTCCACCTGTATCGCTTCGGATTCCACGTCAATAGGTAGGTACGCATGGCTCTCCTTCCCGCTTGGACAGTGTGACAGTGCTAGAATAACCCAAACTATGAGCAAAAGATAGTCTTGGCCTGAGTATACTCATAGCCGTCCGCCCCATGCTCCAATTGACGCCCTCCCGCCTCACGGGTAGAATAGCGCCCAGGTACGTTTAAGCCGAGCGGAACAAGAGCGTCATGAGGGTTCCTGTGCAGCGCACACAACCGATAGACCGGCGCCGACGGTCAGTGCTCTGGCGTATATGCGATCGATATCCCCATGTCCCCTGCCGGAGCGCTCGTGCGGCCACGGGCCAGATGGCGGGCTCGTCCCGCATCTAGTCACCCCTTTTTTGGTTACTACTCGATCCATCCCGGGGCGTGTTTGCCCCGATTTTGCTTGAGATTGGAGCGAAATGAACGAAAAGATTCTTGTGAGTGTGGGCTGGCCCTATGCCAACTCGGACCTGCACCTCGGCCAGGTGGCCGGCGCGTATCTGCCGCCCGACATCTTTGCGCGCTATCATCGTATGCGCGGCAATGACGTGCTCATGGTCTCGGGGTCGGACACCCACGGCACGCCTATCACCCTCACCGCCGAATCCAAGGGGGTGGAGCCCTTGGAGATCGTGGAGCGCTACCACCGCAGTTTCATCGCATCGTTCCAGGGGCTGGGGATCACCTTTGACCTGTTCACCCATACCGATACCGAGAACCATTGGGAGGTGACCCTCGACCTGTTCAACCGGCTGCGGGAGAACGGCTATATCTTTCCGCAGACCATGGAGGCCCTCTACTGCCCCGAGTGCCAGCGTTTCCTGGCCGACCGGTACGTCGAGGGGACCTGTCCCTTTTGCGACTTTGAGGATGCCCGCGGCGACCAGTGCGACAACTGCGGCAAGCCGTTGGATGCCCTCCAGTTGATCCAGCCGCGCTGCAAGTTCTCCGGCGATACCCCCGTGGTGCGCGAGACCGAGCACTTTTTCCTCGATCTGTCCCAGTTCAACGAGCCCCTGCGCGAGTGGGTCGAGCAACAGTCCCATTGGCGCCCATCGGTGCGCAACTTTTCGATGAACCTGTTGAACGAGGGACTGCGGCCCCGCGCCATCACCCGGGACATTCTGTGGGGCATCCCCGTGCCGGTGGAGGGCTTTGAGAACAAGCGCATCTATGTCTGGTTCGACGCCGTGATCGGCTATCTGTCGGCCAGCATCGAGTGGTCCAAGAACCAGGATATGCCCGAGGCCTGGCGCGCCTGGTGGGATATCGACGCGCCTGCCCGCGCCTATTACTTTGTCGGCAAGGACAATACCTTTTTCCATACGCTGATCTGGCCCGCGATGCTCATGGGCTATGGCGAGCGCATGTTGCCCTATGATGTGCCCGCCAACGAGTACCTGACCCTCGAGGGCCGCAAGATCTCGTCCAGCCGCAACTGGGCCATCTGGACCCCTGACTATTTGTCGCGCTATGATCCCGACCCGCTGCGCTACTATCTCACGGTGCAGGCCCCCGAGACCGCCGACTCGGACTTTTCCTGGGCCGAATATGTGGCGCGCAACAACAACGAGCTGGTGGGCA
>SKRJ01000244.1 GCA_007118555.1 Anaerolineae bacterium
CAGCCCAAAGCCGCAGCCCACCGCCGGCGGCTCACCAAAGGGACAGAGCGCCGCGGGAAGATGGTTGGCCCCCATCATGGCCACCGTGCGGGGCGACAGCAGGCGCACGCCGTCCAACTCGCCGCCGTTGCACAGCATCTGGGCAAAGCGCGCATAATCCGAGATCGTCGACACCAGGCCCGCGCCGCCGGCGAAAAAAGGATCGAGGCGCGTGTGATCGCGTCCGCAGGGGGCATCGATGGCGACAAGCGCCCCCTGCTCATCGACGCTGTATAGCGCCGCGAGACGGTCCGAGCACCCCTCGGGCGTGCAGAAACCGGTGTCGGCCATGCCCAACGGCTTGAAAATGCGCTCCTGCATATAGACGTCCAGCGTCTGCCCCGAGAGCACCTCGACCAGCCGCCCGATGACGTCGATAGAGATCGAGTAGAGCCAGCGCGTGCCCGGATCAAAGAGCAGCGGCAGCCCGCCCAGGCACTCGACCATCTCGGCCAGGGTGCGATCCGGCTGCATCAGGGCCGCCTCGGCATAGATCCGCTCGCCCGGCGAGTCCGGCTCGAAACTGCCATAGGTCATGCCGGAGGTGTGGGTCAGCAGGTGGCGCACGGTGACGGGTGCCTGGGGCGGCGACAGCACCGGCTCGCCATTGTCCATGTCCCGCAGCACCTGCATCTCGCCCAGCTCGGGCAGATAGCTGGCGATAGGATCGTCCAGCAGGAAACGCCCCTCCTCGAACAGCATCAGGGCCGCCACAGCGGTCACGGGCTTGGTCATCGAATAGACGCGATAGATCGCATCCTCGGCCAGGGGCTCTTGCGCCTCAATGTCGGCCCAGCCCTGCGTCTCCAGATGTACGATCTGGCCCCGGCGGGCGATCAGCGTCGCGATGCCGGGCAGCTTGCCCTCGTCCACATAGCGGCCCATGACGGCGCCGATACGGCCCAACCGCTCGGCGGAGAAACCCTGCAACTCCGGCGCTACACGTTCCATATGCACTCCTTTACATCGAGAACCCTGCGCTCAGGGGTTGACCAGCACCTTGATCGATTGGGCGGCGGCCTTGTCGTCGGCCACCTGAAACGCGTCGGCGATCTGCTCCAGCGGGTAGCGGTGGGTGATCAGCGGCTCGGCCTGGAACTGGCCCCGGGCCAGCATGTCGAGGGCGACGGCAAACTCGGGCCGGGTCCCCCGGTGGGCATAGCTCCACACCCACTGTAGCGTGAGTTCGCGGCGGTAGCCGAGGCGCACGTCCAGGGTCTGCGGCTCCTGAAAGCTGCCGACCGCCCCGATCCGGCCCCGGGGCGCTGCAAGCTCCAGGGCCTGCGCCAGCGTGCCCGCGTTGCCGCCCACCGCCTCGAACACCACATCGGCGCCCACGCCGTCGGTCCACTGTTGCACCGCGGCGACAGGATCGACACGGCTGCTATCGATGCCATGGGCAGCCGCCGTTTCCGCTGCCACTTGCAGCGGATGCTCGCGGCGACCCACGACCGCCACGTCGCCCCCGGCCGCCGCCGCTGCCTGGGCGATGCTCAGGCCAATGGCGCCGGTGCCAATGACCACGACCCGCTCGGCGGGCTCGACGGGGACGCAGGTCAGGGCGTGCACCGCGACGGCGAACACATCCAGCAGGCCGGCGTCATCCAGCGAGATCTCGTCGGGCAGGGGGTACAGACGGTCGGCAGGCGCAACGGTCAGCTCGGCGAAACCGCCGGGCCGGGCCCCGCCGATATGCTCCAGATCGGGGCACAGATGATAGTCGCCCGAGCGGCAGTAGCGGCAGGCGCCACAGCCCACCAGAGGCTCGACCGCGACCCTCTGCCCGGCGGCCAGGCCCTCGACGCCCGGCCCCAGCGCCTGCACGACCCCCGCCAGCTCGTGGCCCGGCGTGCGCGGAGGCCCGCTGCCTGCGGTGCCGCGCCGATAGCCATGCAGATCGCTGCCGCAGATGCCCGCGGCCCACACCCGCACCAGGACCTCGCCCGGCCCCGGCTCGGGATCAGGCGCCGTCTCCACCCGGATGTCCTTGCCGCCATAGAACCGCGCGATGCGCATCCAACACCTCCTCCATCGTGCAACTCACGCTGGAGCCAGCATAACGCATCTGTCGCGGGGCGTAAAGCAGCTGGGCTCCCAACTCTGTCTACCACTTGCGCCCATGGCAATACGATGCCACAATTGGTCCACGTGGCAAGATCGGCATCGGAGGGTTATCATGGCAGACATTGGCGTGAACGAGGATCGTTACGGCAAGTATGATGTGGTAGTGGCGGGCGGTGGTCTGGCCGGAGTGACGGCCGCCGTGGCGGCGGCGCGGGGCGGCGCAAGCACGCTGCTGGTGGAAAAGGGCGGCTTTTTGGGTGGCCTGGGCGTGGTGGGCGCCACAGGATGGCACAGCTTTTTCAACATCTTTGATGTGCCCCCCGGCTATCCGCGGCAGCGCGTCGTCGCGGGCATCGCCCAGGAGCTGGTGGACCGCATCGAGGCGGCGGGCGGCGGGCTGGGGCACATTCACATGGAGCGCGGTGGCGATTTCGTCA
>SKRJ01000135.1 GCA_007118555.1 Anaerolineae bacterium
CATGCTTGCCACGGGATGCACCGGCGCGCCCAGCCGGTCCGCCAGCTCGGCAACGGTCAGGTCGTCCAGGGTGCGCACGCCGGCCTCGTCGAGCATGGCCCGCGGGATGCACACCCGCGCGCCCAGATCGCGACCCGCCAGGGCCGCCACCAGATCGGCGCCGGTCAGCAGCCCCGACACCGTGACGCTGGGGCCGAACCAACGATTCTCGACCGGCACAAGCGTCAGATCGGCGCCGGTGGCCTCACGGGCCCCGCGCACCAGCGGCGCCAGCACCGGCGCTAGCAGCGCACCACAGGCCAGCGTGAGTTTCAACTCCTTTGCCGCGATCCGTTCTGCCCGGCCCCGGGTGCGCTCCCAGTCGTCCAGCAGCTCACGCACCAGCCCCACGCCGTTCTCCCGCTGGGCCTCGTCCTGATAAAAAGGGGCCGGCGGCACGGTCTGCCCCGCCAGCAGGTACATCTCGTCCGAGGGATAAAGCCAGGTGGTACCTGTGGTCGCCCGTATCCGCTCGCTCCATGTCTCGGCCAGGGCCAGCACGGCCTGCGCATCGGCGCGGGAGAGAGGAGCCAGCGGGCGCGGACAAAAGCGGGTGAGCCCCACGGGCACCAGCGCCAGGGTCTGCACCGTAGGCCAGAGCGAAAGGAGCCGCTCGATTGTCTCGTCCAGGACGGCGCCGTCGTTCAGCCCGGCCACCAGCACGGCCTGGGCATGCACGATAATGCCCATATCGGCCAGGCGCATCAACTGCTCGACCACATCAGGCGCATCCGGGTTCCCCAGTAGCTCGCGCCGCACGGCCAGATCGGTGGCATGCACCGAGACGTACAGGGGGCTCAGGCGCTGCTCGCCGATGCGGAGCCAGTCGTCCTCGCTCAGGTTGGTCAGCGTCACGAACCCGGCCTGCAGAAACGAGTAGCGGTAGTCGTCGTCGCGGACATAGAGCGAGCGACGCATGCCCCGGGGCATTTGCGCCACAAAGCAAAAGGGGCACTGGTTCGTGCAGAGGCGGATGCCGTCGAACAGGGGCTCATCGAACGCGATCCCCAGCGACTCGTCATAGTCGCGTTCGATCTCGATGGTGTGGACCGTGTCATCCCGCAGGACTTTTAACGTGAGCTCTTCGTCGGCGCCATAAAAGCGATAGTCGATCACGTCCCGCAGGGGGTGGCCGTTGATGGAGAGCAGCCGGTCGCCGGGCTCGATGCCCACCTCGGCCGCGATACCGTCGGGATCCACGGCGCGGACGAGGCCGCCCGACGTGGCGCCCGTATCAGCAGCAGCCATCGTCGCCATTATGCGCGTCCGCCGGCACCTGGTCCAGGATACGCTGCACCACCTGTTCGATGTCGAGATCCGTGGTATCCAGGTAATAGGCGTCGTCGGCCTGCAAGAGGGGAGCCACCTCGCGCGAGCTGTCGATCTCGTCGCGGCGGCGAATGGCCTCGATCTGCTCCTCCAGCGTGCTGGTGGCGCCGCGCTGGGTCGCTTCGCGGTGGCGGCGCAGGGCGCGCTCCTCCAGCGACGCATCCAGGTACACCTTGAGCTCGGCCTCGGGCAGTACCACCGTGCCAATGTCGCGCCCCACCATCACGACACCGCCCTGGGCGCCGATCTCGCGCTGTTGTGCCATGAGCGCGACGCGCACCCCGGCATAGGCCGAGACGGGCGACACGGCGCGGTTTACCTCCGGCTCGCGAATCTTCCAGGTGATGTCGATGCCGTCGGCCAGCACGGTGTTCTGGCGCCCATCGTCCACCTCGGGCGGCTCAATGCCAATATCCATAGCATAGGCCAGCTCGGTCACCCGCCCTTCATCCTCAATGGGAATGCCCCGTTCCAGGGCCGCCCACGCCACGGCCCGGTACATGACGCCGGTGTCGAAATAGAGATAGCCCAGGGCCTCGGCCACTTTTTGGCCCACGGTACTCTTGCCCGAGGCGGCGGGGCCGTCGACAGCAATGGTAATCGCGCTCAAGACGCTCCTTTCGCAGATGTACGCTCTTCCAGACCAACCAGCCGGCGCAGCCCGCGTACCTCGGCATCGGCCAGGTAGCGCCCCTTGCCGGGCTCTAGATCGGCCAACCGCAGGTTGCCCATGCGCACCCGGATCAGGCGCAACACGCGAATGCCCAGGCTCTGCAGCATCTCACGAATCTGCCGCTTGTGCCCCTCGCGCAGGACCAGGCCGATCCAGCGTGCGCCGGATGGCAGAGCCTCGCCGCGCCAGGCCCAGCCCGTCCCCAGTCGCTTGACCTGGGCCCGAGCAGGACGCGCCTTGCCCTCCAGCGGCATGCCCGCTTCGAGCCGCTCGGCTTGTGCAGGCGATAGATCGCCCTCAATCAGCACGCGGTACTCTTTGTCATGGGCATAGCGCGGGTGCGTAAGCCGCAGGGCCAGATCGCCATCGTTGGTGAATAGCAGCAGGCCCTCACTGTCCTGATCCAGCCGCCCCACCGGATAGAGCCGGGCCTCGTCGGGCACCAGGTCGGCGGCCACGCGGTGGCCGTGGGGATCGCGTACCGTGGACAGGTAGCC
>SKRJ01000333.1 GCA_007118555.1 Anaerolineae bacterium
ATACGCTGGCCGACTCCTCCGCCGGCGCGGTGGACTGTATGCGGCATGCGCTGGCCGAGCTGGGCCTGCTGGACGTGGCCCCCGAGACCTGCGCCCGCACCATTGGCCTCTCGCTGCCCGATACCCTGGTGGCCCTCGCGGGCGAGGCGCACGCGCACCGGGCGCCCGATTTTGTGCGCCTGTTCATGCAGCGCGCCGACGAGATCATGGTCCCGCGCACCGTGGTCTTTGCGGAGACGCCGCCCGCGCTAGAGGCCCTGGGGCAGCTTGGCTTTCGGCGGGCTATCGTCTCGACCAAGTACCGCTTTCGCATCGAGGATGTCCTGGCGCGTGACGGCCTCACCGAGTTGGTCGAGGTCATTGTGGGCGGCGAGGATGTGGCCGCCCACAAGCCGGCCCCCGATGCCCTGTATCTGGCGCTGGAGCGCCTGGGCGCCACCGCCGAAGAGTCGCTGTATGTGGGCGACAGCCTGGTGGACGCCCAGGCCGCCAGGGCCGCCGGGCTGGCCTTTGTCGCCGTCACCAGCGGCCACACCCCCGCCGAGGCCTTTGCGCCTTATGCGCCGCTGGCCGTGCTGGGCGGCGTGGCCGAGCTGGTCCCGTGGCTCACGAACGGGGCGGGGTAGGGCGCCGCACCTGACGCAGGCTTGGGCAACCATACGCATAGATGCGTATGGTCCCTGCCCCCTACCGAGAGCGTCTACGGTGGGGATGTAGGGGCACGCCCCTGTGCGTGCCCACAGATTTCCGTCTCCACGCCCCTGTGCGTGCCCACTCCCTTGTGCCTGCCCTCGCTCCTACCGCCAGTCGTCCACCGACACCGTGCGGTTATAGTTGCAGCCCATGATGCGCCAGTAGCCGTTGGTCTCGCCGCCCACCACCAGCACATGCACGTCCTCGCGGCGGAACATGGGGATCTCGGCGTCGGGCGGGGCATCCAAATAGTCCGCCCAGGGCGCTTCGCCGTTCTCCGCCCGCGGAAAGACGTAATTCTGGATCAACTGATAGTCCCAGTAGACCGACGCCGGCAGCGTGGCCTGTTCCCAGATCCACTGCTCGAGTTTTTCCACGCTGTCAAACCCGCCTCGCCTCACGAACAGCTCTGCCGTGATGGGGTCCAGGATCAGCGTGGGGGGCGTGTGCGGGTTCAGCCCGCGCAGCAGGTTCTGGACGTGGGTCTCCCAGTGGGTCTGGCGCAGCCCCAGCAGGTACGACGTGGCGCGGCAGCCGGTAAAGCAACTCACCGTGCTGTCATACCGCTCAAAGCCCTGCTGCACGTGGAACGGGTCCCACGGGCTGCGCTCCTCGTTCTCAGCAAAGGTCAGGTTGTTGTAGGCATAGCTGTTGCCCTGCGAGCCCAGGTAGGTGTGCCCGGGCACGGAGCCCCCCTGCAGGTTCTGGCTCAACAGGCCATAGGCGCGCCCGATGGTGGCGTTGGCGTGGTTGTACGGGCCCAGGGCGCCAATGCCCCAGTTCATCCCGATGCTGTGGCGGATGGGGCCATTGACCACCGCCATCGACGCGGCCGAACTGGTGGTGCTGCCGCGAGCCGTCACGCCGCTGGCCGCCAGCGCCAGGATCACCGGCAGATACCCCGGCTTGGCCCCCGCCATCACGGCGTTGATCGCCACCTTTTCCACATCAAACTGCCACGCCTCCCGGGTCGACGTGGGGCGCAGCCGGCCCACCACCTCGTCGGGGCGGCGGCTCGTGCCTGTCAGCATCTCTTTCACGCGCTCTTCGGTGGGGAGCACGATGGGCAGATAATCGGTCCAGTGGCTGTCCATGTAGAGCTGATGCAGCGCCGTCTCGCTCTCGGCCTCGGCGTAGCGGGGCGTAGATCGGTCGAACCGCACCGCCTGCCGCTCGGTGTCGCTCAGGGGCACCGTGAGGGCGTCGATCACCTCTTGCATGACGGGGCGGCCGGTGATGGGGTCGTCCCCATCGATATAGGCTCGCAGATCCTCGGCCGACTTGCCCATGACGGGCTGGGGGACAAAGACGAAACGCTGATGGGGCATGCCCTCGGCCCAGGCCGTCTGGCGCACAGCATCGTGAAAGATGTCCGTCTGCATCGATGCGGTGGGCACGCCATAGTTGACTTCGAGATCGATACAAAGCTCGGCGACCGCCGGAGCGCAGGTGCTTCAATGCCCCACGCCGACGACGGCGGCAGCGCCCTCGTCGCGAATTCTGCCAAAGAGCTCGGGGTCGGGCTGGGTATAGATCCCGCGCTTGGCCACATACCGCGCATCGATATCGGGCCGGTGCTCCCGGAACCAGGCCTCCATCTGCTGCATGAATATGTCGCTGTCGTCAAAGCGGGCGTCCACCAGGTAGACGGTCTTGTTCCGCAGTGTCTCGAAACGGGGCGCCATCTCGACCTGCTCCACCTCGGGCGGGTAGCCCATCGGGTTCAGGGCGCGCAGGGTGGCCATGTTGCATCTCCTTTGCGTATATGGGTTCGACTGACAGGCAGAGTATAGCCGAGGAGCGGGGTGGGGGAAAGGGCGGGAGCACACCATTGACCAT
>SKRJ01000427.1 GCA_007118555.1 Anaerolineae bacterium
ACGCTGGAATGCGGCAACGCCTTTACCGAGCTCAACGATCCGTTGGACCAGCGGGAGCGCTTTGTGGAGCAGACCCGCTTTGCCGCCGAGGGCGATGCCGAGGCCCATCCTCTGGACGAGGATTTTCTCACCGCCCTCGAGTACGGCATGCCGCCTACCGGCGGACTGGGCTTTGGCATCGACCGCATGGTGATGCTGTTCACCGACCAGCCCTCGATCCGCGAGGTGATCCTGTTCCCGGCCCTGCGCCAGCGCACCGACGGCCGCGCACCCGGCGAGGAGGAGGCATGACGGTACCCGGCTTTGAGGCGCTCGTCGAGCAGGCGCGGGCCGTGCTCAACCCTCGCCGCCTCTCGGAGGATGCCGAGGCTGGCGGTGTGGGCGCCGCGCTCCTGGCGGACGACGGCCAGGTGTACACCGGCGTCTGCATCGACACGGGCAGCTCGATGGGGTTCTGCGCTGAGCACGCCGCCGCCGGCGCCATGGTGACCGCCGGCGCGAACCGGGTGCTCAGAATGGTGGCCGTGCTGTGGGATGGCTCGGTGATCCCGCCCTGTGGCCGCTGCCGAGAGTTTATCAAGCAGCTACACCCCGACAACATGGAGACCGAGGTGATGGTCGCCGAGGACACCGTCGTCACCCTGCGTGAGTTGCTGCCCTTTCCCTACAGCTAGAGGCGGCTCTGGCGCGGGATGCATTACCGTAACACGAAAAACGGCTCCGTCGCTTGTACGACGGAGCCGTTTCGTTAATCGAGATCTCGACGCTAGTACACGACGCCCTGGCGCAGCATGGCAAACTCGGCGTGCCCCATGATCTCGGCCACAGGCCGCTCGCCCGAGGCCACCTGCAGCACCAGCTCATAGATGCGACGCCCCACCTGCTCTACCGTCTCCTCGCCGCTGATGATGGGGCTGGCGTCCAGGTCGATATCGTCGCCCATGCGCGCCCAGGTGTGGGCGTTGCCCGTCACCTTGACCACCGGCGCGATGGCATTGCCCATGGGGTGCCCCGCCCCGTCGTGAACGTCACGATCTGGCAGCCCGCCGCCACCAGCCCCGTCACCGAGGCCAGGTCGTTGCCGGGCGTGTCCATGAACGAGAGGCCCGCGCGGCTGGGCGCCTGCCCATAGGCCAACACCTCGACAAAGGGGGTATGCCCGCCCTTGAGCACGTCACCCAGGGCTTTTTCCTCCACCGTGGTGATGCCGCCACGCATATTGCCCGGGCTGGGCTGCTTGCCCATGAAATCCTCGCCCGTGGCCTTGAGGAATCGCTCGCACTCCTCGATCGTGCGCAGCAACTGGGCGGCGATCTCTGGGCTGGCGGCGCGCTCGGTCATCACATGCTCGGCCCCCAACAACTCGCTGGTCTCGGGCAGGATGACCCGCGCGCCCTGGGCCACCATCAGGTCAGAAAAGGCGCCCATGGCGGGATTCGCCGCCAGGCCTGATGTGCCGTCCGAACCACCGCACTCGAGGCCTACGGTCAGAGACGACACAGGGCAGGGCTCGCGCTCCAGATGCTCTGCCTGCGACCGCATCTGCCGCGCCAGCGCCAGCCCGCGGGTCACCGTCTTGACCGTGCCACCCAGCTCCTGAATGACGAGCAACTCGCTGGGGGCGTGCCCCTGTGCGATGCGTCCAGCCAGGTCGTGGGCATCCAGCGTCTCGCAGCCCAAGCTCACCACGATGCTACCGATGACGTTGGGGTGCCGACCATACTGAGACAACAACTGGCTCGCCAGGGCGGTATCGCCCTCGGTCTCGCCGCAGCCGCCAGCATAATGCAGCAGCGCCGCGCCCTCGACCTGGGCCGCGATGCGCTCGGCGGCGTGCAACGCACACCCGCATGTGGGAATGACCGCGACCAGGTTACGCACCCCGACAGAACCATCGGGCCGCCGATAGGCCAGTATCTGTTCCTGGCTCATTGCCGGGCCCCCCGCACGCTCTTGAGGTTGTGGGTATGCACATGCTCGCCGGGCTGAATGTCGCGGGCGGCCACACCGATGCTGGCGCCATACTTGATAATGTGCTGGCCCTCCGCAATGGGGACCAGGGCGATCTTGTGCCCAAAGGGGATCGGCTCGAGGGCGTGCACGCGCTGGCCGTTCATGTCGGCAAAGGTCACCATGCTCCCGTCCTCGAGCTCGACCAGGGCCACGCCAACCATGTCTCGCGGATCGATCACAAGCGTATTGACCATAGAGGGTATCCTCCAATTGGTGAAAGTTCCCCAATTCTAGCATGGCTCGCCTCTCGAGTCGAATAGGCGCCCTGGTGCTGGACGCAACGCATGCGTACGCCTGTCCGGGCACGCGAGTATCCGTGTGCTCCTGCCAGCCTGGCGCTTGCATGACGCGCACCTCGATTGGTAGACGTTGCCCCACGATTGCACTATAATGCTCCGGCAATCGCAAGGAGGAAGCTGCCGTGTATCTAGCGCCGCGAGGCACCACTGACATTCTGCCCGAGGATCAGCCCTATTGGCTGTATCTGTACGACAAGATCCGACATGTGG
>SKRJ01000206.1 GCA_007118555.1 Anaerolineae bacterium
AAGATCGCGGCCCTCACCTCGGCCAACGGCATCCCGCTCATCCCGCATCACGGCGCCATGGCCTCGACCCAGCTCATCGCCTCGCAGACGATCACCACCTGCCCCATCCAGGAATGGCTGATCCAGCATGGCAAGGTGGGCCAGGCGTTCCTGACCTACGAGATCGAGCCCAAGAACGGCTACATCGAGCTGCCCACGGGCCCCGGCATGAGCATGGAGCTCAACGACGACATGATCGAGTCGCGCCAAGAGCTCGAGTTCTAGCCAGATACAGACTTGAGCGGGTGGGGCATCAGGCCTCACCCGCTTGTTTATTGCCAGCACCCTGACGATGTTCTTGCATGACGTTCCACGCTTGGCACCGGAGACCATTGACGCGGGCCCTGGCTCTGGGTAGATTACCGGCTAGATCGGCTCGTCGCAGACAGGCAGAAAAGGGGACATCATGAAAATCACCGGCGTTCGCTTTGTTCGAGTCCAGGGCACATGGGAGTATGACGGTCCGCTATCGGAGGAACGTCTCGTAAGGCCTGTCGACATCTATCCCGAGTTCCGCGCCATGGGAGCAACGTCCGCGAACTATAGCGTGTCCGGTTCGGGATCCCCCTACAAGGTGTCACACATTTTCCTCTTTATCGACACGGACGAGGGCGTCAGTGGGATGCGTGGGCCCGTCCAGGAAAGCCTCTGTCACATCATCGCCAACCAGTTTCGCAGCATCCTGGTCGGTGAGGACCCCCACGCCATCGAGCGCATCTGGGACAAGATGTATCGCCAGGCGATCCATGGCCGCAAGGGCGAGACGATGATGGCCATCAGCGCCGTCGACCTGGCCCTGTGGGATCTCAAGGGCAAGCTGCTGGGCGCCCCCGTCTACCAGCTCCTGGGCGGTCCGAGCCGCGACAGCATCCGCGCCTATGCGTCGATGCTGGGGCACTCGATCGAGCCCGACAAGGTGCGCGAGCGCGCCCGGGCCGTCGTCGAGGCGGGCTATACCGCCACCAAGTGGTTCTTCCGCCACGACCCCACCGAGGGCGAGGCGGGCGCCCGCAAGAACCTGGAGCTGGTGCGCAACGTCCGCGAGGCCGTTGGCCCCGACGTCGAGATCATGTTTGACGCGTGGAGCAGCTGGGACGTGCCCTACACCCTCAAGATGGCCGAGCGCATGCGCGAGTATCGCCCCTGGTGGATCGAGGAGCCCGTCATGGCCGACATGATCCCCCAGTACGCCGAGCTGCGCCGCGAGGTCCAGGGCATCGCCATCTCGGGCGGCGAGCACGAGTACACGCGCTGGGGCATCAAGGCCCTGCTGGATGCCCGGGCCGTGGACGTCATGCAGGCCGATCCCACCTGGGCCGGTGGCATCACCGAGATGCTCAAGATCGCGGCCCTCACCTCGGCCAACGGCATCCCGCTCATCCCGCATCACGGCGCCATGGCCTCGACCCAGCTCATCGCCTCGCAGACGATCACCACCTGTCCCATCCAGGAGTGGCTGATCCAGTCGGGCAAAATGGGCCAGGTATTCCTGACGTATCAGATCGAGCCCAAGAACGGCTACATCGAGCTACCCACAGCGCCTGGCATGAGCATGGAGCTCAACGACGATGTAATCGAGTCGCGCCAAGAGCTCGAGCTCTAGCAACAGCCTACACGCCAAGGGGGTGGGGACCGATCCCCACCCTCTTTTCACATGCCACGCCACGCGCTTTACGGCTTGCAGTTCCCGCAGGGCCGAAAGCCCCGCGCGATCGCCTCTTCCCGCGACGTGAGGCATACCTTGTTCCACTCGCTCATCTGACGCACGCTGTGGCAGGACGCATGGTGGAACACGTCGCTGTTTCGATTGCCGACATAGGGGCAGCCCGCCCCGTCCGGCGGAAAGGTAGGCAGCGGCGTCAGGGTCGCTGTCGGCGTCGCGGTTGGCGTTTCCGTAGGCGGCACGGCAGTCGGCGTGTGGGTGGCCGTTGGTGTGGCGGTAGGCGGAGCTGTAGGCGTCAGAGTCGGCGAAGGGGCCAACGTCGGGGTCGCCGTCGGCGTCGCGGTCGGTGCAGACGTGCTGGTGGCCGTCGCCGTCGCCGTAGCGGTCATGGTTGCCGTGGGCGATGCGGGGACCGTCTCGGTCGCCTCCGTCATCTCCTCGCCCGGCCCCAGAGACGCAGGCTGGACCCCGCCCGCGCCACCACAACCCAGGATCGCCAGCATCAGGAGCAACACCAGGGCCAGCACGGCACACCCACAGCCCGAGCCGGTGGCAGCGCGGCTACCGCGCCCGCGGCTGCGCCCGCCACCACCGCGGCTACCGCCCGTGACCGCGCGGCCCACCTTGCGCTCCATCCCGGCGCGGGTGGTGGGGATACCGGTTTTGCGGGCGAAACGCTGGCGCGCCCGCGTCACCCCCAGAGCCCGCTTCCAGGAAAAGGAGAGCCCGGGGATACCGGTGTTGGATCGGCGCCGCCGTCTTGCCATGGATAGCTCCTCCCTGGATTGGACGTCCCGTGCGGCGCAGCACAGGGTTGCTT
>SKRJ01000332.1 GCA_007118555.1 Anaerolineae bacterium
AGGAGCCACCGTGGCAGATCGCGTCCACGGGGCACGGCATCTACTGCCATATCCCCCTGGAAGAGCTGGCCAGCATTCGGCCGCTCATGCAAAAGGACGGCGAGGAGAGAGAGATAGCCGTGCCCAAGTGATGCCAGGGGTCCTGTGACAGATGGCGTCGACACGGTTATGTCTGAAGCCAGCTCTGACGGGAGCGTCGGATGCAGAGCGTTCACCAGCAGGTAGGGACCGAGCGGGGCGACGAGGCCAGGCGATTCGACCGTCTCTGTGAGGCGCTCTGGCTGCTGACGGCCATCGTGGTGCCGCTCTGGGTCAATCTGTGGGGCAACCAGCCCTTTGATCCATCCAAGGCCGCTCTGCTCCGAACGTCGGCCTGGTTGCTGCTGGCCCTCGTATGTGTGGAGGGGCTGCTTTTTCCACAACGTCGTCTTGGGAGAGGGATGCGCAATCACCCATTGCGCATCCCTCTCTTGCTTGTGGCGATTACTGTCGCCATCGCCACCCTGAACGCCGTCGACCCATCCCTCAGCCTGTATGGCAGCTATGTGCGCGCCCAGGGCGCCCTCACCCTCCTCAGCTATCCCCTGCTCTTTGTTCTCGTCTCGATACGCCTGACACGATGGCAGCAGGCCTATCGGCTCGCCCTGGCGCTGGTGTGGAGCTCGGCGCCCATTGTAATGCTGGGGATCATGCAGGCCGCCGGTATCGACCTGTTCGGCATGGTGAGCGATGCCCGTTCGCCAGTGATCGCGACCCTGGGGCGCGCCAACTTTGTGGGCAGCTACCTGGCGCTGCTCCTGCCCCTGACGCTGGCGGGGCTGGACAGCGAGGCACGGCGGCTCTATCGCGGCGCCTGGGCGCTCCTGGCGCTGGGCCAGATCGTGGTGATTGGCCTGACGCTGGCCAGGGGCGCCTGGCTGGCCGCTTTCAGCGCCGTGCTCGTGTATGGGGCGTTGCGCCTGTGGCCCTGGCTGCATGGCTCGCAACGGAGGTCCCTTCTGGCGGTCACGCTGATCGGCTTGCTGACCGCCCTGGCCGTGGGAGCCTACAGCCTGGTAGGCGCCCAAGCCGGCTCGGTCGCGGCCCGCCGCACCATCTGGACCGCGGTGTGGGAACTGGTGCGCCAGCGCCCATGGACCGGCTATGGCCCCGAGAGCCTGGAGCTCATGTTCCACAGCGTCTATCCGCCCCAGTTGGTCTACTATCACGGGCGCGGCGTCTTTGTGGATCGCGCACACTCCTGGATCCTCGACTATGCCGTCACCCTGGGCCTACCGGGACTGGTGGCCTGGGGGCTCGCCCTCTTGGGCGGAATCGCCGTTGCCTGGCAGCGCTACGCTTCTGGCCTGCGGTCGCTCTCGTTGCATCAGCATCGTCTCCTCGCGGGCTGCGTCTCCGGAGCGGTCGCAGGCCTGATCGGCAACACGGTGAGCTTTGACGTCACGGCAACGGCCATGACCACGTGGTTTCTCCTGGCGATCTGCCTGGGGCCCTGGGTCGTGGGACAAGAGTCGAGCGCCCACGAGACCGCGGAGCGCAATTCTGGCGCGCCCGTGCGCTACGCGTTGGCCGGCGTCATTGCGCTGAGTGTGGGCATCGGGATCTTTCAGTACAATGTGCGGCCCCTGGTCGCCGATGTGTGGCATCGGGCAGCGCTCGAGCGCCACAGGCTGGGTACCAGCGCGGGTGCCCTCGATGCGGCCCAGCAGAGCGTCGCGTGGTGGCCCGTAGAGCCGACCCATCACGTTTTGCTCGGGCAACTGGCGCAGCAGCACGCCGAGACCACCGGTGACCCGTCGACGATGGCCGATGCAGAGCGCGCCCTGCTCGAGGCGCGACGGCTACGCCCGTTGGACCCGCGCCTCTCGGTAACCCTGGGCGAACACTATGCCATGCGCGGCGCCACGGGAGAGCCTGGCGCTTTCTCCCTGGCCCACGAGGCCTATCAACAAGCGCTGCTGTTGGCGCCTCACCACGCAAGGTTGCATGTCGCCTGGGGAGAGGTGCATCTGCTGGAGGGACGCCCGGGTGAGGCGCTGCACCTTTTCTACCGGGCCTATGATCTTGATGCCACCGACGGCCTGGCGCTACGCCTGATCGGCGACGTGGAGCTGGCATTGGGCCGCCCCGGTGTCGCCCTGGACGCCTACACCGAAGCGAGCCGCTGGTCGCCTGACGATGCCCTGGTCCATTTGGGGCTGGCGCGGGCCTATATCGCCCTCGGCCACCCCGGGGTCGCAGAGGAGGCCCTGAACCGTGCGATCGAGCTGCACGGCGACCACCCCGCCGTGCGTACCGTACGGGAGCAGTGGGGCTGGTAACCACAAACTTGATGGTTTCCGGGGCGAGATTCTTGACTAAAGCTGACGATTAGCTTGACATGCTCTTGATGACCTGCTAAGTTGCGAGCATACGGCAGGGCACCTGCCCTCTCAAGACGGTGCCTCTTGCCGTGGTGGTTCTCAGGGACGCTAGGGGAGGTATGGTCCGATGAAGCACCAGTTTCGTCTGTGGATTCC
>SKRJ01000377.1 GCA_007118555.1 Anaerolineae bacterium
GATCTCGAGCTCGCGGACGATGTGCCCCGGCCGCGGGGAAAAGACATAGATGCGATCCGAGAGCAGCACCGCCTCGTCGACATCGTGGGTGACAAAGATCATCGTCTGTTGGAACCTCTCCCATATCTCCAGCAGCCAATCGCGCATGGTGCGGCGGGTGAGGGCGTCCAGGGCGCCCAGTGGCTCGTCAAGCAGCACCATCTCTTGCTCGCACAGCAGGGTGCGCAGCAGCGCCGCTCGCTGACGCATGCCGCCGGACAGCTCGAACGGGTAGCTGTCGGCAAAGCCTTCCAGCCCAAAGAGCGGCAAGAGCTCCATGGCGCGCTCTCGAGCCGCGCGTCGATCACGGCGCATGATCTCGGGCCCCAACAGGATATTGTCCAGCAGGCGCCGCCACGGCAGCAGCAGGTCCCGCTGGGGCATATAGCCGATGCGCCCCAGACGACGGGCGTGCGCATCGCCCCAAAAGGCGATCTCGCCCTCATCGGGCTCGAGCAGGCCGGCGATCAGGTTGAGCATGGTGCTCTTGCCGCAGCCGCTGGGCCCGATCAGGGTCACAAACTCGCCCTCGTTGGCGTACAGACTGATATCGCGCAGCGCATGCACCACGCCCCCATCCACCCGGAACGCCTTGGAGACGCCCCGGGCGGAGAGGATCGGCGTAGCATCCATCAGGGCAGGAATTCGTTCGTAAAGGCCAGCCCCGGGTCGATGGGCGTCTCGATCAGGTTGTGCTCGATCATCCACGCGGTAAACTCTTCCCAAACGGCCGGATCCTGCAGGCCCCACTGGGGCGCCCCCTCCTGATAGCGCGGGCTGAGCCATTGCTGGCTGGCGCGCACCAGGTCGGGATCGCTCTCGGGCGAGTGCCGCAAGAGGGCCTCGGCGGCCTCCTCGGGGTTGGCGATGGCGTGCTCATAGCCACGCACCGTCGCCCGCAGGAACTGCTCGACCAGCTCGGGCTCATCCCCAATCGTCGTCTCGCCCGCGATGATCACCGGCGTATAGTAGTTGGGGACGCACTCGGGATCCAACGGATGGATGTCGAGGTCCACGCCCTGGAGCTCGGCCTGTACGCCGTCCCAGCCCTGAAAGATCCAGGCCAGATCCACGCGCCCCGCCAGCAGGGCCGGAAACGCGTCAAAGCCCACATCGACGAACTCGACCTCGGCGATATCGGTGCCATAGCAGGCCATGAGGGTGCCCAGGATCGGGGGCTCGATGGGCAGGCCGTACGAGGCATAGGTGAGTCCCTCGAAATCGGCGGGCGACTCGATGCCGCCCTCGGCCAGCGAGGCAAAGGCCGATGTGTTGTTCTGGATGATGGCCGCGATCGAGACCACCGGGATATCCTGCGAACGTGCAATGGTGACCTCTTCCTGAAAGCTGACGCCAAAGGGCGTATGGCCGACGGCCACCTGTCGGATGGCGGCCGAGGGGTCGGCGGGCACCTGGATCTCGAGGGCGATGCCCTCTTCCTCGTACCAGCCCTGGTCCAGCGCGACATAAAAGCCGCTATGGTTGGTGTTGGGCACCCAGTCCAGCGAAAGGACCGTGGGCACGAGCTCTGGCTCGTCGGCGGGGGCACAGCCCACGAACAGGCTGGCCGCCAGCAACAGAGCCCCCATCAAGACAGCGATGCGTACGATCTTCATCTCTACTCCTCTATGATATCTCTTCCCAACGTTCCGGACGCGTGGCGGCATAGTGCCAGCGCAGCGTCAGGCGTTCTACGATTGTGACCAGCCCAAACAGGCCCAGGCTGAGGGCCGCAGTGAGCGCAATGCTCACGAACACCCAGTCGGTGCGAAACGATGCCGTGGCTCGCAACATGAACACCCCGATTCCCCGGGCGGCGCCCACCCACTCGCCGATGATGGCGCCCACGACGCTATAGGTGATGCCCACCTTGATGCCGGAGAACACCATCGGCATAGCGCCCGGAAGCTGCACCTTGAGAAAGGTGTCGCGCCGGGTCGCGCCCATGGTGCGCAGCAGGTTGATCTGCTCGGGATCGGTGGCGCGCAGGCCATCGGCGGTGTTGACGACGATGGGGAAAAAGCAGATCAGCGCCACGACAATGATCTTGGGCAGAATGCCATAGCCAAACCAGATGATCAGCAGGGGGGCGATGGCGATGATCGGGATCGTCTGTGAGAACACCAGCAACGGATAGATGGCGGTGCGCACCAGGGGCGAACGATCGATCAGGATGCCCAGCGACAGCCCGATCACCAGGGCCGACAGGAACCCCAGCACGGTCTCCTGGGTCGTCTGCCAGACGTGGGGCCATAGCAGGGGGCGCGCCGCCCAGCCCGCCTGCACGATCCGCAGCGGCGAGGGCAGCAGCCAGGGCTGGATCTCGAACAGCGCCACGGCCCCCTGCCAGAGCAGCAAGAGCGCCACGATCAGGGCCAGGGGCGGCCACAGCCAGTTGGCTCTGGTCGCGATGGGGCGGCGGCGTGTCACTCTGTCATCCATCACTCACGCCTCGCGATCCTGAGCCGGTCGGCC